>JBDTQR010000043.1:0-25141 GCA_039932095.1 bacterium
GACGCATGGTGAACTCGGGAAGAGCCATGCCTTATCCTTTTCCGGTTTGATCCTCAGCAGGGCCGTCTTCAGGGTTTCCCCCAACCGGCGGACCAGACGGGATTTCTCCCCGCATGGCCCAAGCCCTACCTGTGAAAGTCTGGTGCCTCTACATCGGGTTTCATGCCAGTGCAAGGGGGAACTGGGGACAGACTCACCCCGCCCCATGCAAATGCCGGCACGCTTCCCCCACATGGCGGTGATCCGACCCGCAACACCCGCCCACCAGCCGCAGATTCGGCAGAAACCGCCCGAAGGTGGCGTAGAAATGGCCAAACTCCACTGGATCGCCGTCATCCAGGACCGGGCTCTGATCCAGCTCGGCATGGCTCTGGCGCGAGGCATTGGCCCGGATGCCGCCAATCCGCGCCCGCATCGGCCCGGCCAGATCGCGGGCGAAATGCGTCGGATGCGCGCAGTTGACCATGTAGAACAGCGCCGATCCTCCGGTCTCCGCCTCCGTCTCGGCCAGGGCGTCGTGCAGGGCCTGACCATTCGGCAACCGCCCGTCCGTCTCCAACGTGAACGACAGCACATGTGGCAGCCCTCGCGCTTTGGCCGCCCGCGCAATGCCGATGGCCTGTGCCGGATAGGTCATCGTGATCGCCGACACCATGTCGACCCCGCCATCCGCCAGCGCCTGCACCTGAAAGCCATGCACCTCTTCCGCCATCGCCGCCGTCAGCGCCTGATCCACCCGGTAGCCATCGCCTGCCGGCCCCACCACCCCGTTCACCAGAACCGGCAGCACCTCGGTCTCAACCCTGGCGCGGTAGTCCAAGGCAAACGCCACCGCCCGCAGGTTGGCGCTGCGGATGGCCGCACCATCCATCCCCATCGCCGCAGCCCAACCCATATTGGCCCGCCATGTCGCGGTGTCCAAGACATACCCCGTCCCGCCCGCCCGCGCCAAAGCCAGATAATGGTCGAAATACCGGGTCACCGCAGCGCGCCCCTCGACACTGTCCAGCACATGAAACGAGGCGAAATAGGGCAGATCCAGCCCCTCTTGGAAGATCATCACCGTCTCCAGCCCGGCATCGGCGGGCCAGGGTCTGGCGGCGGTCATCAAACGGTCGATCTTGGACATCTTGCCCTCCATGCTCCATTCCCCCACTCTGCCCGTTTTCGCGCTTCATCGGACAGTCGACCTGTGGTAAACTTGTCCCTGAAATAATTTCTGTTTTAGATCCGATCCTTACGCCACCGCCGCCACGCCCTGCCCCATGCCCCGGCACGCCAACTGGACTGTGAGTCAAGCAAATGAACCTGCCCCGCATTGGCACCCGCGACCGCATTCTGGCCGTCGCCCACGACGCCATCATCGCCAAGGGCTTTGACGCCACCTCGGTCGAGGAAATCGCAGCGGCGGTCCAGATCAGCCGCACCGGATTTTTCTACCATTTCCCCGACAAGAACGCCCTCGCCCGCGCCCTGATCGAACGGCAGATCATTGAAGAGGGTGAGATGCTGGCCGAGATCATCCGTCGCGCCGCTGAGTTGTCCGACGACCCGTTGCAGCAAATGCTGATCATCATGCGCCTGATGGCGGAACGCTATGTCGAGGTGCCGGGCGGTTATGCTGGCTGCATCCTTGCCAGCGCCACCTATCAGGACCGCATCTTCGACAGCGAGGTCAAGGCCGCCAACCGCCGCGCCCAACTGGCCTGGCGCGACCGGTTTCGTGGCCATTTCGAAAGGATCGCCGCCGCCTATCCGCCGCGCGAGGCTGTGGAGGCTGGCGACATGGCCGACATGCTGAACGCGGTGATCGAGGGCGGCATGATCCTCGCGCGCGGCATGGCTGACCCGCAGGTGCTGGTGCGCCAGGTCTTGCTGGCGCGCCAACTGGTGAAGTCGGTCTACACGACTCGCTGATCCACTCAGCCCTGATCGACCGGGTCCTGCCCCAACTCTGCCACCAACGCATCCAGCGCGCTGAACTGCTCGGGATAACCACTCGTACTGCCCGAGGCGATGGCCTCATCGGCCGCCTCCTTGGTCGGGTAAAGATCATGCAGCACCTGCAGGCAACCACCGGTATCGTCGGTGAAGGTCAGGGTAGAGACGGAGCCATCGTCACTTTCCGCATTGGTCCAGACGATCCGTTGATCCGCGATCACCTCAAGATATTTGCCAAAGAACGCCATCGGCTGGTCAAAGTCCGGATGGCCAAAGACAAACCGGTAACTGCCCCCGGTCCGCGCATCCATCTCACACGAGATGAAGGTCATGGGAAACGACTTTGGCACCCACCACTGCATCATCAGTTCCGGCGTCGTCCAGGCTTTGAACACCAGCCGCGCCGGGGCGTCAAAGCGCCGCGTCACCACCAGTTCAAGGTCAGACTTGCGCTCCACCCCGGTGTCATATTTTGTCAATCTCATTCTCCTTTTGTTTCAATGCGGCCACCACATCATCCAGCGCCGCAAACCGTTCCGCCCATTGCCGGCGGTAAGCCTCGATCCACTTCATCTCATCCTCCAACCGCCCCGGCCCCAGCCGGCAAGTCCTGATCCGCCCGACTTTTTTGCTGCTGACCAGCCCGGCCTCTTCCAGCACAGCCACATGCTTTTTCATCCCGGTCAGGGTCATGCCGAACTGCTCGGCCAATGCGCTGATCGACGCATCCGATCGGAAAAGCTGTTCCAATACTCCGCGCCGTGTCGCATCCGACAGGGCGGCAAAGGTCGAATCAAATCGGGTCTTGCCATACTGTACCATATGGTTCAGTATTGCCGATGCCACCCCACCTTGCAACCCCCATCGGCCCCACACAGGACATCCCATGCTCACCATCACCCCGTACCTGGTGGCCGATCTGCTTGCAGATGAGGCGCGGATGCCGGTCTATGTCCATGTCATCGACCATCCGCTGGCCCGAATTCTGGTCGATACCGGGATGACCGATCTGCACCCGGCTGTGGCCGACATGGACCCGCGGCTCACTCCGCTGACCACGCATGATCTTGACCTCGGAACCATCGACATCGTGGTGAACACCCATCTGCATTTCGACCATTGCGGCGGCAATCACCTCTTCGCGGGCAAACCGATCTATGTCCAGAAGCGAGAGCTGGAGGACGCCCGCACCCTGTCCGACTACACCATCCCCGAATGGGTCGACGCCCCCGGCGTCACCTACACCGTGGTCGAGGGTGAGCATGACCTGCTGCCCGGCATCCGCCTCGTCCCGGCCCCCGGCCACAGCGACGGCATGCAGATGGTCGTCATCGAAACCGGTGGCCGCCCGGTCATCATCTGTGGCGATGCGGCCGTCTGGCACGGCGAGCTTGACGTGCCCCAATCCGAGGGCCAGCACAAGATCATCGCGCTGAACCCCGAGCTGGTCTGGATGACCCATGCAGACGAACCCTGGCGCCCCAGTCCGCAAACCTTGCCAAACGGTTAAAATCCCAAACCCAACCTATTGAAAACAAACGCTTTCAAGAACCGTCCAGATCCGGACGCCTCACCCCTGCCCCATCCGGTTCCACGCATCCAGGCCCGCCACCTTGTAGGCCTCGGCCAGCGTCGGATAGTTGAAGGTGTTCTGCACAAAGAAATCCACCGTGCCGCCCAGATTGATCACGGCCTGACCGATATGGATCAATTCCGTCGCCCCCTCGCCCACAATATGCGCGCCTAAAAGCCGGCGGTTCTCGATCGAGAAGATCAGCTTCAGAAACCCGGCATTCACCCCCATGATATGCCCGCGTGATGTCTCTCTGAACCGCGCAATCCCGCATTCATACGCGACACCAGAAGCCCTGACCTGCTCCTCCGACAACCCCACGGTGGAAATCTCCGGCACCGCATAGATGCCGTAGGGAAAGGTCTCTGGCGGCGGCGGCAGCATAACGCCAAACGCATGACACGCCGCAACCCGCCCCTGCTCCATCGAAGTCGAGGCCAGCGACGGAAACCCGATCACATCCCCCGCCGCATAAATCCCCGGCACCGAGGTTTCAAACGTCGCCGGATCAACCTTCAGCCGCCCCCGGCTGTCAATCTCGATGCCGGCCGCCTCCAGGTTCAGCGACCCGACATTGCCCGACCGCCCCGCGGCATAGAGCAGCGTCTCCGAATGCACCTTCCGCCCATCGGTCAGCATCACATCGACACCACCAGACCCCGAGACGATCTCCTTCACCGGCGTCCCCAGCCGGATGATCATCCCCCGGTCGCGCATCTGATGGATGAAGTCATCCACGATTTCCCGGTCGACAAAGTCCAGAATGGCGTCGCGGCTTTCGATCAACGTCACCGGCACATCAAGCGCCGAATAGATCGTGGCATATTCCACCCCGATGACCCCGCCGCCAATCACGGTAAGACTGCGCGGGATCCGTTCCAGTTCCAGAAACTCGTCGCTGTCAAACACCCGCTCCTTGTCGAACGGCACAAAGTCGGGTCGGTGTGGCCGTGTTCCGACGGCGATCAAGGCATTCTTGAAGCCCACATGACTGACCTCGCCGCCATCGGTGGTCAGTTCCACGGTCCGGGCATCGACGAACCTTGCAGCGGCAAAGAAGCTCCTGACGGTGTTGCGCATGAACTGGTGTTGCAACACCTCCACCTCATGGTCGAGTGTCTTGTGCAAGCGCTGCACCAGATCGGACGACGAAATATCCTGCTTCACCCGGTACCCACGGCCATAGAACCCGCGCTCGCGCCAGCCCGACAGGTTCAGCACTGTCTCGCGCAGCGTCTTGGACGGGATCGTCCCGGTATGCACCGACACCCCGCCCAGCCTGCGCCCCTTGTCGACCACCAGCACCGACTTGCCCAGCTTGGCCGATTGCACTGCCGCCCGCCGGCCCGCCGGACCCGAGCCGATCACCAGCATGTCCACCTGATCCATAAACCATCCCTTCGCTGCGCCTCGGGCGAGCAAAGCGGAGATCGGCCCCGGACACAAGTTCCGTGGCCCCCACAGGGCATTTGACCTGCATTCAAGCCCATAATTTGGGCCGCAAGACCACAACACAAAAGGCCGGGGCATCGCCACCCCGGCCCGCTGTCGCACCCTGAACGCTGGTCAGTGCAGGAATTCCGCGTTCCCGCCCCACAGCGCCTTGACCCGGGCATCGCGCCCGCAGGCCTGACGATAGAAATTGTAGGCGTTCTTTTGCTGTTTCGGCCCCGCCCGGGTCAGCACGTAATTGGTACCCTTGTAGTAATCCTGATGGTAATCCTCGGCCCGCCAGAACTTCTTGGCCGCAAGCACCGGTGTCGCGATCTTGCGCCCCAATTCTGCACTGGCCGCAGCAACTGCCGCCTTGGCAGTCGCCGCCTGTGTGGCATCCAACGCAAAGATCGCGGTGCGGTAACTTGGGCCACGGTCGCAGAACTGCCCGCCAGCATCGACCACGTCCGACGAATGCAGCAATTTGCTGACCAGATCGGCATAGCTGACCCGGGAATTGTCAAAGGTGATCTCGACAGCCTCGTAATGCCCCTCATGACTGTCATAGGTCGGGTTGGCCGAGTTTCCGCCGGTATAGCCCGATATCACGTCCCTGACCCCGGGCACCGCTTCAAAATTCGCCTCGACGCACCAGAAACACCCGCCGGCAAAGACCGCCTTTTCGGTCCCGGCCACAGCCGCACCGGTCATCGCCAATAGAAAAACCACCAGAAATCGCCACATGATCCATCTCCTCTTTGATGAAAGCGTGGTCCGCCGCTGCCGTTCAAGGCAACTCACCCCTCCGTGAGGTCACGCAAGGGTGATCCTCGGCGTCAGTCTGCTGGCACCAACCACCGGGCCAGCGGGGCCAAAGCCCCGACGATCGCCATCCATCCGCTGACTGCATCCGGGCCGAACAGCCAGTCCGGATGCGGCGCTACCGGCTCGGTCCGCACAATCACCGACTTGCGACGCAGCAAGCTATCCCACGGGGCCGGCTCATAGCCTTTCGGCACCCGTGCCAGATCCGGCGCATCCAGCCGCGCCCCGACCGTCGCCGCCTGCGACAACAGCGCCTTGAACGCGTCACGCTGCACCGGGTCAAGAATGCGCTGCCGGTAACCCTCCAGGGCGGCCGGTTCCAGGCCATACCAGCCCGCCCCATAGCCGATCCCCTGGCCCGAGATCACCAGATGCACCCCCGACACCTTGTTGAATGCCTGCCTGGTCGACAGGATGATGTGCAGTCGTGGCTCATAGGGCCGCTTGTCCTTGGAAAACCGCACGTCCCGAAAGATCCGCCGCAAACTTCCGTTCGTCTTGGGCACCGCCAGCAAACCAAGCTCTGCACAGGGGCCCGACAAAGCCGCCACCAGATCCAGCCCCCCGCCCAGAAAATCCCGCTCGTATTCAGCCCGATGCGCTTCGAACCAGCCACGGTCATTTTCGGCGTCCAACCCCGCCAGAAACCCGACTGTCCCGCGTGGCAATCCCGCATACCCCATGCGACCTCCGTTTCATTTCGACACAAATATCCCATTGGGGGTTCGGGGGATGTGAAATCCACCGGTCCTGCCCTTGCCAACGTCACCACAGCTTGGCACGAAGACCGCATGACACCAACACCCGACATCCTCTGCATCGGTTCTGTCCTGTGGGACATCATCGGCCGCTCGCATCTGTCGTTGCACCTCGGCTCTGACGTGCCCGGACGCATCACAAGGTTGCCCGGCGGCGTCGCGCTGAACATCGCGGTGACGCTGGCGCGCTTTGGCCTGACCCCGGCGGTTCTTACCGCCATTGGCCGCGATGCCGAGGGCGACGAGCTGCTTGCCGCCTGCACGACGATGGGGCTGATCACCGACCACGTCTACCGGTCGGATGACCTGCCGACCGACCGATACATGGCGGTCGAAGGAGCCAATGGATTGATCGCCGCCATTGCCGACGCCCATTCGCTGGAGGCTGCGGGTGACAAGATCCTGCGACCCCTGCTGGATGGCCGCCTCGGCTCGCCCGCAAGGCCATGGTCCGGCATGATTGCGCTGGATGGCAATCTGACCGAACAGCTTCTCGCCGAGATCGCCTCATCCGCGGCCTTTGCTCAAGCCGACCTGCGATTGGCCCCGGCCTCGCCCGGCAAGGCTGAACGGTTGCGCCCGCTCTTGAAACATCCAAGCGCCACGCTCTATGTCAACCTCGAAGAAGCGCGGCTCTTGACCCAGAATGACGCCGCCACCGCAGCCGAGGCGGCGGGCCATCTGCTCGCCCGTGGTGCCCGCCGGGTCCTGGTCACCGATGGTGGCCGCAGCGCCGCTGACGGACGGCAGGGTGAGCCTGTCATCACCGCCCAGCCCCCCAGGGTTCTGGTCGCCCGCGTCACCGGGGCTGGCGACACGTTCATGGCCGCCCATGTGGTCGCCGAACGCTCTGGTGCCGGGCGTCAGGACGCGCTATCCGCCGCCCTTGCCGCCGCAGCCGCCTATGTGTCTGGAGATATTGGAACATGACCCCGCCCCTCACCTTCTCGCCCGAGGTTGCCAAGGCCCGCGCATCCGGCCAGCCCATCGTGGCGCTGGAATCCACCATAATCACCCATGGCATGCCGTTCCCGCAGAACGTCGAAACCGCAAGACTGGTCGAGGCCGAGATTCGCGCCCACGGAGCCACTCCCGCCACCATCGCAGTGATCGGCGGCGCGATCCATATAGGCCTGACCGAGGTAGAACTGGTCGCGCTCGGACAGGCCAGCGACGTGCTGAAACTGTCGCGCGCCGATCTTGCCGTCTGCCTCGCCTCGGGCCAGACCGGTGCGACGACCGTGGCCGCCACGATGATTGCCGCCCATCTGGCCGGAATTGCCGTGTTCGCCACCGGCGGCATCGGCGGGGTGCACCGTGGTGCCGAGACCAGCTTTGACATTTCGGCCGATCTTCTGGAACTGGCGCAAACCCAGGTCACCGTTGTCGCTGCCGGAGCCAAGGCCATTCTCGACATCCCCAAGACGCTGGAGGTGCTGGAAACCCACGGCGTCCCGGTGATCACCGTGGGTCAGGACGAGGTCCCCGCCTTCTGGTCGCGCTCGTCCGGTCTGAAATCGCCACTCCGCCTCGACACCGCGCTGCAGATCGCCCGCGCCCACCAGATGCGCGCCACTCTGGGGCTGTCCGGCGGCCAACTTGTCGCAAACCCGATCCCGGTGGCCGCCGAAATTCCCCGCGCCGAAATCACCCCCCATATCGAACACGCCCTGGCCGAAGCCGCCGCGCAGAACATCGCCGCCAAGGCGGTGACGCCGTTCCTGTTGCAACGGATGTTCGAACTGACCGCAGGCCGCTCGCTCACCGCCAACATCGCGCTGGTCCTGAACAACGCCCGGCTTGGAGCCGCGGTCGCCGTGGCCCTGGCCGATCTGAACCGCTCTGCAAACGGCCAAGCCAGAGCCGGGACCTAGGCAACCACCTTCACCCGCAGCGCCGACCAATCTGCATTCAGCGCCACCTGCGACACCGTCTCCAGCCCGTGCCCGGCCACCAACTCGCGCAGCGAATCGCGGTTCAGGTCGGGTTTGCGCCCCGGAACCGCCTTCAGATAGGCCAGCCACAACCGTCCGCCCGCCGCCTTGGCCGCTGCCAGCCCCGCCAGCAACTCGGCCCGGTCATGCGAGAACATCAGCACCACCTCACCGCTGTCCGCCATCACGGCCCCCGCCGGCAACGCCCCCAGAATGTCGGCAAGCCCCGCCACCGGACGCAGCACCACCAGCCGCTCGCCCGGCTTCAGCCCCAGTTTCACCGCTGCCGGTTTTTCCGCCATCATGCCTTGCCCCACCCAATTCCGCGTGATTGCCCGCTTCGACGGCTCCGGTCGGCAATCTGCCCCATTGTGCGCGTTCCGCCCAGCCCCTAATCTTCGCTCAAGCCCAACAGGAGCGGCCATGACCGACCCCATCCTTCCGCGCCGCCGGTCAATCGCCAGCGTTCTGCGGTCCAGTTTCCTGACCGGCCTGGTCGTGGTGCTGCCGATCAGTCTGACCATCTACCTGATCTGGGCGGTGATCGGCTGGCTCGACGGCTGGATCCTGCCGCTGTTGCCGATGGCCTACCGGCCAGAGGCCCTGATGCGCGACCTCTTCGGGCCCAACCATGGCTTTCCGCTGCGTGGTGTCGGCGTGGTGGTGTTTCTGGTCTTCACCACGCTGATGGGCTGGATCGCCAAGGGCCTGATCGGCCGCTCCATCCTGTCACGGCTCGACCGCCTCGTCGACCGGATGCCGGTGGTCCGCTCGCTGTACGGTGCGCTGAAACAGGTCGCCGAAACGGTGTTCAACAAGACCGAATCCTCGTTCGACAAGACCTGCCTGGTCGAATTCCCGCGCCACGGCGTCTGGACCGTCGGCCTGATTTCAGCCCGCCCCAAAGGCGAGATCGCCGAGAAGCTCGGGCCAGAGATGATCGCCGTCTTCATCGGCCTGACGCCCTTCACCTCGGGCTTCGTGGTCTATGTCCCCAAGGCCGACGTCATCCCTCTCGACCTGACCCCGGAAGACGCCGCCAAACTCGTTGCCTCTGGCGGGCTGGTCTATCCGGTGCCCAAGGACCCTGCCTGAAGGGCCAAACCCCCTTCTCCCCGCAAGTCAGCCAAGCGCAAATAAAAAAAACGCCAGCACAAGGCTGGCGTTCAGTTATTGAGGCAGGTTTCATACAGGCAAGAAACCTATCGAGCAGTGCAATCCTTATACGCGTCTTGCCGCCACTGATCAAGTTAAAGGTTTGAAATGGCAGACAAGAGACCGTAGGTTCCCGGCAACCCCATTGGGCAGCAAGGAGCGCAGCACCATGAAACCGCAACTTTTCCAAGCCCTAAAGGCCGGAACAGCAATTCTGACCCTGGTTTTCATCGGCCAAATCGCGCTGGCAGAACCGAAACACGGCATCGCCATGTATGGCGAGCCCGAGCTTCCCGCCGATTTCACGTCGCTTCCCCAAGCCAATCCTGACGCGCCCAAGGGTGGGAAGATCACCTTTGGTGAGGCTGGCAGCTTTGATTCGCTGAACCACTTCATCACCAAAGGCAACGCGCCCGCCGCCATCTCTTCCCTGACAGTGGAGACACTTATGGGCCGTTCTTATGACGAGCCCTTCACACTTTACGGCTTGCTGGCCGAATCGATTGATACCGACGACGCCCGCTCTTATGTCGCTTTCACCCTGCGCGAAGGTGCCAAGTTTTCGGATGGCAACCCCGTCACCGTCGATGATGTCCTGTGGTCGTTTCAGACCCTCGGCGAACAGGGCAACCCGCGCTATGCCACCGCCTGGAAAAAAATCGCGTCAATGGAAGCGACCGGGCCGCGCAGCATCAAGTTCACCTTCACCGAGCAAGACCGCGAAATGCCGTTGCTGCTGGGCCTGCGACCGATCCTCGAAAAGAAGCAATGGGATGGCAAGGATTTCACCGCCACCTCGCTGGAACCGCCAATTGGTTCCGGACCCTATGTCGTGGCCGACGTCAATCCCGGCTCGACCCTGACGCTGAGGAAGAACCCTGATTGGTGGGGCAAGGATCTTGCCTTCAACAAGGGCCTCTATAATTTCGACGAGATCAAATACGAATATTTCTCTGACCCCTCGGTGATCTTCGAGGCGTTCAAGGCCGGAGAGATTGACACCTACCGCGAGAGCAACCCCGCCAAATGGAAGATCAATTTCGACATTCCGCCGGTTCAGTCGGGCGAGATTGTCAAAGACGAAATTCCGCATCAGCGCCCCTCCGGCATTGATGGCTTTACGTTCAACACCCGCAAACCGATGTTCGCCGACTGGCGCGTGCGTGAGGCGTTGATTGACGCGTTCAACTTCGAACTGGTCAACCAGACCCTAAACGATAGCGCCAATCCGCGTATCACCAGCTATTTCTCCAACTCCGAACTGTCGGGCGATATGGCCAATCCCGCTTCGCCGGCCGTGGCTGCCTTGCTAGCGCCGTTCAAGGACAGTCTGCTGCCCGGTGCTCTGGAGGGATATGCCTTGCCGGTATCGGACGGGACAGAGGCCAACCGTGCCGGCATTCGTGCGGCCACCAAACTTCTGGCAGATGCCGGCTGGACCATTGACAACGGCGTCCTGAAAAACGCCGCGGGCGAGCCATTTGCCTTTGAAATCCTGCTCGCCAACGGTGAGGCCGACACGATCTCTGCTGCCGAAATCTACATCGAGTCGCTCAAGCGGCTTGGAATTGAGGCCAAGATCACCAAGGTCGATTCCGCTCAATATAAAGAGCGGACCACCAACTATGATTTCGACATGACCCATTACATCCGGTCGCTCTCGCTGTCGCCGGGCAACGAGCAAACGCTGTATTGGGGCCATGACGGCGTCGAAAAGCCCGGCACCCGCAACTGGATGGGTATGAATTCGCCTGCGGCCGAGGCGATGGTCAAGGATATGGTCAGCGCCACCAGCCGCGCCGACTTCGTCACCGCGACACAAGCTTTGGACCGGGTGTTGACTTCAGGTCGCTATGTCATCCCGATCTGGTATTCCAACGTCTCACGGATGGCGCACAAATCAGAATTGCACTATCCTGACCACATACCGATCTATGGCGACTGGCTGGGCTTTCTGCCAGACACCTGGTGGTACCAAAAATAAGACGGCATAAGAAACGACGAGGCAGAGCATGACTAAGACATTGATGATGGTGGCGCTTCTCGCTGCCCTCGCCGGTTGCAACACCATTTCGGGCGTCGGACAGGACATTTCCGGCAGCGCCAACCGGGTGGCTGGCTGGCTGGGCGGCTGACGCCGCCACGCGCCGCGACCGCGCAGGCGAAGCCGCTGGTCTGCTGAATTGCGCTTGGGAACCAGAGGCCCCGGATCAAGTCCGGGGCGCGCTTGGCTATAGGAAAAGCCGTTGGCCCAGCCGCCAAGACCCGGGCCAGTTCACCTGCGGACAGACCTGTCCTGCAGTTGAGAACGATTCGCAACACAATTAAAATGTGGTTAATTCAAAACCGCAACCATATGATATAAATCAATAAACTACAGTGTGCACGCGTGGAAACCCGGTGGATCAAACCAGTGAAGTCACCCAAAGGATCGTCGCCGCTTCCTCGGAAAGGCTGACCACATTATGTCCCATAGTGGCGTCATAATAGGCGGAATCGCCGCGTCTCAGCTCGACCGGTTCGTAAAACTCCGTGTAAAGCCGGATCACCCCGGTCAGCACGTACAGAAATTCCTCGCCCTCATGGCGGACCCAACCATCAAACTCCGCCATATCCCGCGCCCGGATCGTGGCGCGGTAGGGCAGCATCAGTTTCCGGGACAGCCCCCCGGCCAGCAATTCATGCTCATAAGTTGCGGTGACATGCCCCTGCCCGCTCCCCGATTTCGTGACCGCCATCCGCCCCGAAACCTGTGCCCGCCCGGCGGGAGTGAAGAGTTGAGGCACGGTAATCTTCAGCCCCTCCGCCAGCTTCTTGACGGCCTCATAGGTCGGCGACATCTGGCCGTTTTCAATCTTTGACAGCGTCGACCGCGCCAAACCGGCCTGCTGGGCTGCCTGATCCAAAGTCCAGCCCTTGGCCTTGCGAAGCTCCCTGACCCGTTGCCCCAGATCCAAAGGTTCCGCCACGGCATCAGAGCCGTTCTCGCGGGCAATCCGGATCAGTTTCTTGGGGTCGCTCATCGACATGCCCTCCCATATCCAACCCGACACCACCTTGCAACGAACTCGCGACGCCCAGCCCACCAGATAATTGCCGCGTTTAGCGATAACGGGCGTTGCCAGTCCGGGCCGGGCACAGGATAAAGACCGCATCATAGGGAAGGGAACAGCCTGATGCGTACCACCAAGATCGTCCAGAAGATCCTCTCAAACTACGAGGGTGAGGTTCCCGGCGTGAAAGCCAACCTGGCCCGCTTGCTGATGGAAGGTAAACTGGGCGGCACCGGCAAGATGGTCATCCTGCCGGTCGATCAGGGTTTCGAACACGGCCCGGCCCGCAGCTTTGCCGTCAATCCCGGCGGCTATGATCCGCATTACCATTACCAGCTTGCCATCGACGCGGGTCTGAGTGCCTACGCTGCCCCCCTTGGCCCGCTGGAAGCCGGAGCCGATACCTTTGCCGGCCAGATCCCTACGATCCTGAAGGTGAACTCTGCCAACAGCCTGATGGGACCGGGGGCTGGCAAGAACCAGGCGGTCACCGCTTGCGTCGACGACGCACTGCGGCTCGGCTGTTCGGCGATCGGTTTCACCATTTACCCATCCTCGGATCAGATGCTGGACATGTTCGAAGAAATCCGCGCCATGCGCCACGAGGCGGCGCGCAAAGGCATCGCGACGGTGATCTGGTCCTACCCGCGGGGTGCGATCTCGAAGGACGGTGAGACCGCCATCGACGTGACCGCCTATGCCGCCCATATCGCAGCCCTGCTCGGGGCCCATATCATCAAGATAAAACTGCCGACCGATTTCATCGAACAGGCCGAAGCGAAAAAGGTCTACGACAAGGAGAAGGTCCCGGTAGCCTCCCTGACCGAGCGGGTTGCGCATATCGCGCAGTCCTGCTTCAACGGCCGCCGCATCGTGGTGTTCTCTGGTGGGGCGGCCAAGGGAGCTGACAGTATTTACGACGACGCCCGTGCAATCCGCGACGGAGGGGGCAACGGTTCGATCATCGGGCGGAACGCTTTCCAGCGTCCACGCGAAGACGCCCTGGCGATGCTGGGCAAGTTGGTCGAGATCTACAAGGGCAAAGCCTGATGCGTGCCCGGGCGGTGCTGTCGGGTCTGGTGGCACTGTCTGCCTGCGTGACCCCGCCCGCGCCGCCCAACGCCCTGCCGCCCGGCTATCCGCCGAAAATCGGCGAGGTGACGGCAGAGTTGAACGGCACAGCCCAGCATTGGGAAACCTACGATTATTCCATTGGGGCGTTCGACGCGGCGGTGCAGGTCATGGGGTACAATGAAGAATTGCAATTCCGCCTGTTAGGGGCGCAGGTCGGCAAGCCCGAGGAAGACAGCAACCGCCTGTTTATCAAGGCCGTAATGACAAGACCGACCGTGGGCGGCGGCCTGACCAAACCAGTGATCGAGATCGTGGCGGGCCGCGATACGGATGGGCTACGGCTGTCCTCGATCGGCTCGCCGACCGAAGTGGTGCTCGACAGGATCACCGCCAAGGCAGATGGGGCTTATGGGCATGTCACCGGGCATTTCAGCACCATGCTTTGTGGCGCAAATGGCGATCCGGCGCGGATTGACCGCAAGACCTGCCAGCCATTCCACGGCAGCTTTTCATCCGACCTGCAATTCGACGACATAGAACGCTTTCAGCCGTAGCCATAGGTCTTTGCAAGGCGGACATCTTGTGCCAAGATGCGCGTAATGCCCCCGCTAGAGGGGTTGACGCGAGGCAGAGCATGAACGCTACATTTCCGCGCCCCAAGATGGGCGGTATGTTTTACTTCGCCCTTGCAGCGACTCTTGGGGCCTATTTCACCTTCGCCGCCGTGCAGGGCGATTACGGTGTGCTGCGACAGGTGCAGATCGCGGGTGAAGTCGATACGCTGAAGGCTGAACGAGACCAGCTTACGTCGCAACTGACCGGGCTGAAGAACCTGACGCACCGGATGTCTGACAGCTATCTGGACCTCGACCTGCTGGACGAACAGGTCCGCAGCGTGCTGGGCTATGTGCGGGCCGATGAGATCGTAATCCGCTGAGACTTGACCTCTGTGGATGGCTGTCATGTGGGCGAATTTCCGCTGCAATTAAGGTTTTGCGTTTAAACCCCGATGCGCTAAGGATAGTTTAATGCTGAACTATACCTAGCCAACGACGGGAGGATACGCCCTTGGCAGCCAAGAAAGAGCCTGAAAAATCAAACGTCTCCAAGGACGAATTGGTTCATTACTACCGAGAGATGCTGCGGATCCGTCGATTCGAGGAAAAGGCGGGCCAGTTGTATGGCATGGGTCTGATCGGCGGGTTCTGCCATCTGTACATCGGACAGGAAGCCGTCGTGGTCGGGCTTGAGGCCTGCGCCAAGGACGGCGACAAACGACTGACCTCGTACCGCGACCATGGCCATATGCTCGCTTGCGGGATGGACCCCAAGGGGGTGATGGCCGAACTGACTGGACGCGAGGGCGGCTATTCCAAAGGCAAGGGCGGCTCGATGCATATGTTCAGCAAAGAGAAGCATTTCTACGGCGGCCACGGGATTGTCGGCGCACAGGTGCCGCTGGGGGCTGGACTGGCATTCGCCGACAAATATCTGGGCAATGACAATGTGACCTTTGCCTATTTCGGCGACGGCGCTGCGAACCAGGGGCAGGTCTATGAGACCTACAACATGGCCGAGTTGTGGAACCTTCCGGTGATTTTCGTGATTGAAAACAACCAGTATGCGATGGGCACCTCGGTCAAACGCTCGACCAAATCCACCACGTTGTTCGGCCGCGGGCTGGCTTACGGGATCAAGGGCGAGGCGGTTGACGGCATGGATGTGATGGCGGTCAAGGCAGCTGGTGAAAAAGCCGTGGCGGTCTGCCGGGCGGGCGAAGGCCCCTACATTCTGGAAATGATGACCTATCGCTATCGGGGGCACTCGATGTCCGATCCGGCGAAATACCGGACCCGGGAAGAGGTCGAAAAGATGCGGACCGAGAAGGACGCCATCGAACATATCCGCGACATGCTGGTGAATTCGGGTCTGGCCTCGGACGAAGAGTTGAAGGCCATCGACAAGGAAATCAAGGACATCGTGAACGCGGCTGCCGAGTTTGCGAAAGAAAGCCCGGAGCCGGATCTTTCCGAGCTTTGGACTGACATTTACGCCTGAAGGGGGAAACCATGGCAACTGAAGTATTGATGCCCGCGCTTTCGCCCACAATGGAAGAAGGCACGCTGGCCAAATGGCTGGTCAAGGAGGGTGATACGGTCAAATCCGGCCAGATCCTCGCCGAGATCGAGACCGACAAGGCGACGATGGAGTTTGAGGCGGTCGATGAAGGCATCGTCGGCAAGCTGCTGGTCGCCGAGGGCACTGCGAATGTGAAGGTGAACACGCCGATTGCGGTGCTGGTCGAAGAGGGCGAAAGCGCCGACGCGGCCCCTGCCCCGGCAGCAGCAAAATCCGCCCCTGCGCCCGTGGCAGAGGCCGCGGCTGCTCCTGCGGCGGCCCCTGCCGCGGTTGTCTCGAATGCGTCCGCCGATTGGCCGGCGGACAGCAAGATGAAGACGATGACGGTGCGTGAGGCGCTGCGCGAGGCAATGGCCGAAGAGATGCGCGCCGATCCGACGGTCATGCTGATGGGCGAAGAAGTCGGCGAGTATCAGGGTGCCTACAAGATCAGTCAGGGCCTGCTGGATGAGTTCGGGCCAAAACGCATTGTCGACACGCCGATCACCGAGCATGGCTTTACCGGGATTGCTGTGGGGGCCTCCTGGGGTGGGTTGAAACCGATTGTGGAGTTCATGACCTGGAACTTCGCCATGCAGGCGATTGACCACATCATCAACTCTGCCGCCAAAACCAACTACATGTCGGGTGGCCAGATGGGCGCGCCGATGGTGTTTCGTGGTACCAATGGCGCTGCTGCCCGTGTCGGTGCCCAGCACTCGCAGGACTATGCCGCGTGGTATTCGGCTATTCCGGGACTGAAAGTGGTGATGCCCTATTCGGCTGCCGATGCAAAGGGCTTGTTGAAGACGGCGATCCGCGACCCCAATCCGGTGATCTTCCTGGAAAACGAAATCCTCTATGGTCAGTCGTTTGAGGTGCCGGATCTGCCCGATATGGCGATTCCGTTCGGCAAGGCCCGAATCTGGCGCGAAGGCTCAGACGTGACCATCGTCTCTTTCGGGATCGGGATGCGCTATGCGTTGGAGGCGGCGGATCTGCTGGCCAAAGAGGGCATCAATGCCGAGGTCGTCGACCTCAGGACTCTCAGGCCGCTGGACTATGACACGGTGCTCGCCTCGGTGATGAAAACCAACCGCTGCGTCACGGTGGAAGAGGGCTTCCCGGTTGGCTCGATTGGCAACCATCTGTCGGCGACGATCATGGCACGCGCCTTCGACTACCTTGACGCACCGGTGATCAATTGTACGGGCAAGGATGTGCCGATGCCCTATGCCGCCAATCTTGAGAAACACGCGCTGCTGACGACCGCCGAAGTGGTCGCCGCGGTCAAATCCGTCTGCTACCGGTGAGGTGAGCCATGGCAATTGAAATCCTGATGCCCGCGCTGTCTCCGACGATGGAAGAGGGCACTTTGGCGAAATGGCTGGTGAAAGCCGGTGACACGGTCAAATCCGGGCAGATCCTGGCCGAGATTGAAACCGACAAGGCAACGATGGAGTTTGAGGCGGTTGACGAAGGCGTCATTGGCAAGATCCTGGTGGCCGAGGGCACCGCAGGGGTCAAAGTCAACGCCGCCATTGCCATTCTGCTTGAGGAAGGCGAGTCCGCTGATGCCGTTCCCGCGGCTCCGAAACCGGCGGCTCCGGTTGCGGCGAGCGCTGCTCCGGTTGCAGCGGCTGTGTCCGCAGCCCCGGCGCCATCGGCACCCAAGGTTGACGGTACGCGGGTGTTTGCCTCGCCATTGGCTCGACGTTTGGCGGCCGAAAAGGGGCTGGATCTGACCAAGGTTACTGGAACGGGGCCACATGGGCGGATCGTGCGGGCGGATATCGAAAGCGCCAAACCTGCAACTGCCACTCCGGCGGCCGCTACGGTCACAGCACCCGCTGCGGCAAAGGCGGGGATGCCGACGGGCATGTCGGCCGAGACCGTCATGAAGATATATGCCGACCGCAGCTACACTGAAGTGCCGCTGGATGGCATGCGACGTACAATTGCGGCGCGGTTGACCGAAGCAAAACAGACCATCCCACATTTCTATTTGCGGCGTGAGGTGCGGCTGGATGCCCTGATGGCGTTCCGGGAGCAGTTGAACAAGAGCTTGGAAAGCCGCGGCGTGAAGCTGAGCGTCAACGACTTCATCATCAAGGCCTGTGCTATCGCGCTTCAGGCGGTTCCCGATGCCAATGCCGTCTGGGCGGGCGACCGCATTCTGAAACTGAAGCCGTCGGACGTGGCGGTGGCGGTGGCGATTGAGGGGGGCCTCTTCACCCCGGTGCTGCGCGACGCCGACAAGAAGACGCTGTCGGTTCTGTCGGCGGAAATGAAGGACCTGGCCAGCCGGGCCAAGACCAAGAAGCTGGCGCCGCATGAATATCAGGGCGGCAGCTTTGCGATCTCCAACCTCGGGATGATGGGGGTTGAAAACTTCGACGCAGTGATCAACCCGCCGCACGGTGCCATTCTGGCGGTTGGTGCCGGGATCAAGAAACCCGTCGTGTTGAAAGATGGCACCGTTGGCGTGGCGACGGTGATGTCGATGACGTTGTCGGTCGACCACAGGGTCATCGACGGGGCCTTGGGCGCACAGTTTCTGAAGGTCGTGGTCGAACTGCTGGAAAGCCCGATGGCGATGCTCGCATGAAAAAGCCCGGTGGAGAATTCCACCGGGCTTCCAATCACCTTAGGTCTGGGAGGGTCAGAGTTCGCCGTTGATCAACTGATCCATGCTGATGGACGGCTGCGAACAGCCCGCCTCACCGATGACTTTCGCCGGAACACCGGCAACTGTCTTGTTATGTGGCACGTCATGCAGCACGACCGACCCAGCCGCGATCCTGCTGCAACGACCGACATGGATGTTCCCCAGCACCTTGGCCCCGCTGCCGATTAGCACCCCGTCCGCGATCTTGGGATGCCGGTCGCCGTCTTCCTTGCCGGTTCCGCCAAGTGTGACCCCCTGCATGATCGAAACATTGTCGCCAACAACGGCGGTTTCGCCAATAACCAAGGCATGGGCATGGTCGAGAAACAGTCCGCGCCCGATCCGGGCGGCGGGATGAATATCAACCGTGAAGACTTCCGACATCCGCATCTGGACGAAATAGGCCAGGTCACGACGCCCCTTCGACCAGAGCCAATGGCCAACGCGGTAGGCCTGCGCCGCCTGAAAGCCTTTGAAGAACAGGATCGGTTGAATGAAACGATGGCAAGCCGGGTCGCGGTCAAACACCGCCATGATGTCGGCCCGGGCAGACTGGCCCAGACCGTCATCGTCCGAATACGCCTCATCGGCGATTTCGCGCAGGATCTGCTCGCTCATCTCACGCGAGGCCAGCTTCATCGAAAAGCGATATGACAACGCCCGTTCCAAAGTTGGGTGGTGAAGCAGGCTGGAATGGATCAGACCGCCAAGCAGCGGCTCGGAACGAACCGCCTCGGCAGCCTCTTCGCGTACCCGCGCCCAAACCGGGTCGACGGACGAAAGTAGGGTTCGAATTTCAGCCAAGATCTATCTCCCTTCATCGACCATACTCAGACGCTTACACTAGCATCTTTCTGATCGGGAAAAAGGTCGATCACTGAAAATTCCTCAACCGGCAGGGATGGCAAGGCCAAGCCGCATTGTCGCTGCGACCCAAAACTGCGAGATCGGATACCCAACAACGGTAGATATATGTGCAAGCCATTGATATGACTACCTTTGAATGAGCAAGGCAAGTGCTACACCACTTGTACTATAGCCGCTGGCCCAGGTCCGAACGCGACTGAAATTTGGGCGACGGTCACATCGAAGGGAACCGATACCGCATCAGCCAATTGCATGTCGGCGGAATACACCCAGTTTGAAGTGGAAACCTCCACCTCTCGCAGAACGACCGTCCCAGCGATGACCCGAACCAGATAGCGCTCCACTTCCTCGCCAAGCGGCACGTCGGTTGATGCCCAACTGTCGCCATCGATGCGCGTTCTGCGGATCCAGGAAACGACCACCGAATTGTCGGTCACACGATCAGCCTGCAACTGCGCTACAGAATAGGGCGCAGACCGATGCCGTTGAATGCTGTTTGAATTGCAACGGCATCTGGACCCGAATAGCCGTTTTCAGCGACAGCAATGAGATAATTCCGCTCCAACCCGCGACTTGCGGAGGGAAGATTGATTTGCAGAACTGAAGAATTCAGCAGGATTACAAGGCTGCCTACTGGCCAACTGTCCGGTGCTACCGCATCCGTTCCCACCAATCCACGCAAGAGAAGTGACAATTCATATGTGTCCTCTTCGACCAACTCGGCATTACCAAATTGAAACACCTCCCAATTCTCAGAGGTTCCGTCGCCGATTGCGACGACATTGGCACCGTTGAGAATATCAAGCGGGGACGCCGAGGCCAGAGTTCCGGCAGACATTCTCAGCCGAATTCTCGAACCACGATCCCATAGGCAAGCTGGCGCGGATTGCAGTTCGGTCAACGTCACGCCAATTGTGGCAGCACGTTCCACCGTGGTGTTCAATGTGAATCCACTCTGACTGGGCGAACTCCAGATTCCAACGGTACCTTGCCATGGGGTAGACGTGACGGCCACATGCGGAGCATTCGGATCGTCGTTGCTCTGCAACAGCGGTAGATCAAGGAAGACTGCAAAGACTGGTGTCGCCGCCTGAATTGCCGGCCGAACCGGCGCGGTGCCACTTTCTCCGGCAGGAAGGTAAGAACTCTCATCAACTCGAACAGCTTCGATTGCCAGAAAGCTGGTGTCTTCGATGCCGACAATCCGGAAATTGTGATTGCCCAGCGTCAGTGCGTCACCCAAGTTCGCGCCAATTGACGCTAAAGGCAGCGCAAACTGAACGGAATCGCGTGCAAGAAAGGCCTCGTTCAACAATCTTTCGGCCGTGGCGCGCGCTTCCTCCTCGGTCATAAGAATTGAAACTTCCGTCGACAATTCGCCGGCGAATCCAATTGACGGTTGCGACGCCTCGGTCACTTTGGCCGCAAAATCGCTTTCGGCTTCAATATAGGTCAGACTTGAACGATCGGGAATTTCGGCATCTGAACTTCGAGCGTTGACCAAGCCCAGATTAGTTGCTGATTGGAACACCAGATCGGAGACTTTCACAACTTGATCGGCGACGCCGGTCTTCTTGAAGAATACCAGGCTCCCTTCGGTTTCGCCGATGTCGAATCCAAACGCAATCGACAGCATTTGCAGCTTTTCACGGGCGGATTTGGTGCTTTCTATAGCAAAGCCATGAACGGTATTGTTGAAATTCCTGAAGCTTGGCACACCTGACAGGTTTGCCGCTTCGCAAATTTCGGTCACGACAGAGAACAGAGGCTGATTGGTTGCCCGACCGTTCAACCAATGGCCCTTGAAATAATTTCCGGAATCAGCCCAGAGAACGGAATTTCCGGGAAACTCGGGAAAGGGCCGAGAGTCCCATGCCCAAGCATGTGCGCGATCGAATTCAACCATGGGCCCGGAATAGACCGTCGATACCGGATTATTCTGCGGCAAGTTCCAGTATTTCGCCATGGCTGCAAGGTATTGCGACTGCACATAGTCATCTCTTTGGCCATTGGAACCGCGCGGCAAGGAGGACTCTGATGAGTTCGGGTCCAAAAACTTGTTGGGTTCGTTCGTGCCAAGATTGATTGCCGCGCAGCCGTATTCTGTGAATCGAATAGGTTTCATCTGTGGGGACCAGCCCGTGCCTTCCGCCGATCGCACGCCCGATATTCGGTCGTGATGGTCGTTGCGCCACCAATTCAGGATGTCCTTGGGTCGATAGATCCAATTCTCATCGTACTCCAAATCGCGGATTGCTGACCGAAATTGAAAGCTGGCGGCCTCTTCCGTCTCATAGAACCAATCAAATCCCTCACCACCCGCGATATTGTAAGTTAGGTAGTCTGGATTGTAGTTGGACCCGTAGGTCGAATCTGCGTTGTCGGCGCCGGTCCTCCAATCCGACAGGGGCATGTAGTTGTCGATGCCAATGAAATCTATATTGGGATCACTCCACAGCGGATCCATATTGAACTGAAAATCGCCATCGCGCTGGAGTCCACGGTATTCCGTCCAATCAGCCGCATAGGAAATCTTCGTGCCGTTCCCCAAAATGCTTCTTACTTCCCCGGCAAGTTGCTGAAGGGCAAGTACGGCTGGAAAGACATTCTGAGCTGATTGAATTTGCGTCACACCGACGAGCTCGGAACCAATACAAAAAGCATCAACTCCGCCCGCCAGAGCGCAAAGATTCGCGTAGTGCAGAATGAAACGACGATAGCCCCAATCATCTGACCCCGTATAGTCAACAGTCTGATCCGATTGCATGAAGTCACCTGGCCCGGCCTCGCCAAAAAAGGAGCGGGCTTCTGCCTCAGCCACTGCTGTCTTGTCAGGCGATCCCGATCGGCCCGGCGCAATCGACGTCGTGATCCGGCCACGCCACGGCAGTTTCGGCTGACCAGATTCATCGCTCCATGGATTTGGCAAAGAGTTCCCTGCAAGCTGATCCATGAGGATAAAAGGGTAGAACATCACTTCCAGTCCGGCACTGCGAATGCGTTGGATTGCTTGAATGACCGATTGATCCGTCGGCGTGCCGCCATAGACCGGATTGCCGTCGATCCGCGGGACAATCGCAGCCTGAGATCGGGTCAGACCCGAAACTGTCCATGGCATCCGCTCGCCATCAATTTCGGACTGTTCAACCTTTGGCTGAATGGCGCATTCTCCGCAGCGCAGATCGTCCCCGAACCAACATACGACAAGCGAAATCGACCCGCAGTTTGGCAATTCGTCCCGCAATTGGGAAAGTGAAGCGTCGAAATCGCTTTGTCCGGAAATCGAGTGCACATTGGCCGGTTGGTTTTTCCCCGGGGCAAGTTTGAAGAATTCAGAGCTGGTTGCCAATGCATACTCTCCCGACCCCGGGATCATCGCAACCGCTTTGACACTGTTGGCAATGTCGGCCCGGTCCGCAGGATTGCTGATATTGGCACGGCGGATGACTTCGAACGAAAATGCTGGAACCCGATTGCCAAACCGGGCCAGTTGCAATTCCTCGATGACGACATAGGCTATACCCCGGTAACTGGGGGCGTTGCCCGCACCTTCAACGGCCTCGATCTTGGCGTCCGGCAGTTGGGTTTCACTCCCCGGATAGAATCGCAGGTCCAGACTGTCTTTCGCAATCTCGATGCCATCCGCCCAAACCCGGCCAACCGAACTGGCCACGCCGATGCAAAGCCCGATGGCAAGGCTGACAGAGTAGGAATAGGCTGTGGTCGACGGCTGCCGTGTCCCCTTTCCCCCGCCCGAACTTTGTGAGGACTCAAGGAACCGCGACGCCCAGATGACCTGACCCGCGATCCGCATCCGACCCCAAACCTCCTGCACAGGCGTGCCGTAGCCGACGGCAGGTATCCGAAAACGTTCAATTTTGCCGGTCTCAATGGTTTGTGAGCCGTTTTGCAACAGGTTTTGATCAATCGCACGTCCGGCCGTCGCCCCGACAGCCCGCCCGATGACCGCCCCTGACAGCCCAAGAACCGTACCGCCAAACCCCGACCCGATTGCGGCGCCGACAGAGGAAAGCAGGATCGTCGCCATTAATTTTCTCCAGATGGGAATTCAAAACGTCCCACGACCCGCCGCGACCAGGGCAGCGTCAGATAGGTTTCAACAACGCCGTGCCCGGTATAGGCATGCAGGAATGTCGGCTGGTTCTGCAGTTCCGCGACGATCCCCAGATGCTTGGCGACATTGTTGCTGCGCATCCGGAACACCAAAACGTCGCCGATGTCCGTGGAGCTGATTGGCTTCGGTCGCAGCCACCTCATTGCAGCGTCCAGGAGCGCTTCTTCTCGCTGCGGCTCTGACCAGTCTTCGGAATAGGCCGGAATGAGGGTTGGCTCTTGCCCAACCACTGCCCGCCAGACCCCTCGAACCAGGCCGAGACAATCAGTTCCCGCACCACGTCGCGTTCCTTGATGGCGATACGGCGTACCCAGCCATTTACGGGCTTCAGCGACCACCGCGGCTCCGGTGGTCATTTCAGCCTGCTCCCACCGTCGTTGCGCTGGCTCGAGACCGGATACGAGGTGGCCCAGTCGGAACTGGGCACATTGGGAAATCCGCGAAAGTTGAGGAAGTTGCTGAACTTCGTCCGGCAAGTCTCCGACACTTTGTCGCAGCCGGTTTCAAGCCTGATGACATCGCCGACCACTGCGGCAATTCCGAAATCGATCCACAAGTCGATCTGGCGCTGAGATGCTTTCTGTCCATCAAACTTGATGCTGGCAGTCAAGCCCTCAGCCTCACCCGTCAATACCATCGCCCTGCCTCGATCAAACCAGCGAGCGGCCTGATTTGATCCGGTGGAAATAAGGTATTTGCCCGGCTCAAGCACCGCCGTCACTGTGCCTTGTTCAGAATAGCCCGGTGCCGAAAGGTCAAACTTGCACTGCCTGTCACCCAACTCGGCTGTGCAGTTGTTTGAATAGACCCGCCCAGCGGTCTGGTTCAAGGCTTCGGTCAACCCCCGCAGCTCAACCGTGAACGTCCCCGCGTCATAGCGGATTTCGCCAAAGTTGCCTTTGAAGCGAACAGTGCGCTGTTCAGGTTCGGCCCAGTTGACCAACCAGTTCGTCACCGCCGCGCCGTCGAACCTGCCCGCCGAAATATCGACCTCGCGGATCGCTTCATCACTGAACCCGCCGGTCACTTCGCTGTTGGAAACTGCCATCCCGACCGACGATTGCAACGCCCCCGCCGTCAGTCCGGTATTGGCCTTGAAGATCATCCCGTCAAAGATCAGGTCCTCATCATGATCGGTAAATCCATAGATTTGCCCATCCTTGCGCACCACCGACCAGGCCCGGCAGGTGGTCGAGGCAGCGGTCTGCAAATGTGCGATCAGATCCTCTCTTGCCGACATCATAGCCTCACTTCGATGACTGGAATGCTTGGCACCTCTCCAGCATTGAAGGTCGCCAGCGAGGTCTCGATCCGGTCGGTGTCAAACCGAACCGGCACATCAAATTCAAACCCCGCAGTAATCCGGACATCGATGTCGGGTGGATGTGGAAAGGTCACCTCGCCGCCCGCGGTGTCGACCGAATATTCCACGGTTTCAACCTAGGGGTCCCCGGCAAGCGCCACCCGGACCGTGCCTTTCACCGGCTTTGCAATGGTCCGGATGTAGCTCTGGTCGCCCGACACATAGGTCTTGACCAACTGAAACACGCGCGTAACCCCATCACCTCGGCCAATATCCTGATCCAGCGTCCCGACATCGCGCGAT
>JBDTQR010000044.1:0-24858 GCA_039932095.1 bacterium
GTTCCTTAGCGCGGCTTCCGAAGTGCAGCCGGACTAGCCCACGGCATAGGCAGGGTCGGTGATACCGGGAAGGTCCGCTTCGTCCGCACAGCGGACTTCGAGGTCGCATCGAAAACCCCTGGACAGTACCACTGTGTCAAGAACCGTCGGATCTTGACTGGATTTTGGCTCTGGCAGAGGTGCCGGTCAATGGGCCGCAGGCATCCGAAGACCTCATGAGCCATAGCGACAATCGCGACACCAAACCCACCATCTCTCTTGCGACCCGTTCGCAACGTGCTTTCATTCCGGTTAACATAATTTCTTATCTAATTGATCTAAAACACAAATCCCAAGCGTGCACATGTGAAAACCTCACCGCCCCCGCACCGGATACGACGCCCGCGTCACCCGGAACGCCCCATCCCCGCCGACATCCTCGACCTGCCGGAACAGCTCTTTCAGCAGCGTTTCATAGGGCAAATGGCGGTTTGCGACCATCCACAGCGCCCCATCCGGGGCCAGCCCCTTCTGCGCCGCCCGGATGAATGCCAGACCCAGCGCCGGGTCCGCCGCCCGGCCGGAATGAAACGGCGGGTTCATCACCACTGCTCCCCACAGTTTTTCCGGCCGGAAGGTTCGCGCATCGGCCCAGTGCAGGCTGACCCGCGGATCGCGCAGGTTGCGCCCGGCACAATCCAGCGCCACAAGCTCCGCCTCCACCACATCCAGATGCCTGACCCCCGGCCGCGCCAGCACCGCCCGGCTCAGATAGCCCCACCCGGCGCCCAGATCGCCAACCCGCACCGGCAGATCGGCGGGCAAGGCCGCCGCCAGCAACACCGACCCGCGGTCCGGCCCGTCCGCCGAGAACACCCCCGGCCGCGTCACATAACCGCCCTCGACCTGCAGATCCGCCGCCGCCCAGCCCTGCAACTCCGGCCCCGAGCGAACCACCGCGATCTTGCCATGCCCTTTCGACAGAGCCTCGCCAACTTCCAGCCCCAACGCGCGGCAGTCCTTCAAGACCGCCTCCACCCCGTCAGTCTTCTGGCCATCCACCGCAATCATCCCACCCGGCGCGACCAAAGCACCGGCCTCGGCCAGCATCGCATGGGCCTCCGCCTTGGCGCGCGGCAGGCAGACCAGCGCGGCACCCAAGGGCCCCGACACCGCGGTCCGATACCCCAGGCCCGCGAAATGATCGAAGTCGGGCTTGAACCCGGTCAGCACCACCGCCCGGCCCTTGGGCAAGGCCGACAGGTCATCGCCGATCCGGGGCCGCAGCACGCCGATGTCCCCGGCAGGCAGCACCCAGGCCCCGCTGTCCAGCGCCAGTTCCAGCCTTGCAGATCTCATATGAACCCCAGACCCCGCGGGTCTATTCCTTTTCCATCGTGCATTGCAGCGGATGCTGGTGGCGGCGGGCAAAGTCCATCACCTGCGCCACCTTGGTCTCGGCCACCTCGAACGAGAACACCCCCACCACCGCCAGCCCCTTCTTGTGGACCGTCAGCATGATCTCATAGGATTGGGCGTGGTTCAGCCCGAAGAACCGCTCCAGAATATGCACCACGAATTCCATCGGCGTGTAATCGTCGTTCAGCAACAACACCTTGTAAAGCGGCGGCCGCTCGGTCTTGGTCTTGGTTTTCGTCAGGATCGACGTGTCCTGTCCCGGACCTTTGCGCTCGTCAGACATGAAATGGGGCAAAGCGGGCAAAACCGGACTCCGAAAGATTGCAAGTGTGTCGGCAATATAATCCTTTTTCGTCAGGGCGAAAGCCCCGCGCTGCCAGTTTCATCGATAACCCATTGAACCAACCGCCCTGATCCGCCAACACTGCTGCCCGAGGAGGCCGCGATGGACCGCTTGACCACCATTGGATTCGATGCCGACGACACGCTGTGGCACAACGAAGCGCTGTTCGAGATGACCCACGGCCGATTCGCTGCCCTGCTGGCCGATCATGCTGACCCCAGCCACCTGATGGAACGGCTGGAGGCAGCGGAACGGCGCAACCTCGGCCACTATGGCTTTGGCGTCAAAGGCTTCATGCTGTCGATGATCGAAACCGCCATCGAGGTCACCGACGCGCGGGTGCAGGCCCCTGTCATCGCCGAGATCATGGCAGCCGGGCGCGAGATGCTGGCCCATCCGGTTGAACTGTTGCCGGGCGTGCAACAGGTGATCGAGACCCTCGCCCCCAGCTACACGCTGGTTCTGATCACCAAGGGCGACCTGCTGGATCAAGAGCGCAAAGTCGCGCAGTCCGGTCTGGGGGAGTATTTTCAGGCGGTGGAAATCGTGTCGCACAAGACCGCGCCGGTCTATCAGACCATCTTTGGCCGATTCGATGGCGCCGACCGGGCGATGATGGTCGGCAACTCGCTGAAGTCCGATGTCCTGCCCGCACTCGACGCCGGGGCCTGGGGTGTCCATGTCCCGCACGGCCTGACCTGGGCCCTCGAACACGCTGACTCGCCTGAGAATTCATCACGGTTTTTCAGCATCGCCGAGCTTTCTGCCCTGCCAAAGCTGCTGAATGATATTCAAGACACACAACTTATTGCGATTGCCCCGTGAATACCCACCACATATGGGCGACCAAGCATAATGTTCCGTGTTAGCAACAGGCTGAAACCTATTGAAATAAAGGGGTTTTCCGAACGGGAACCCCGTGCTAGCGTTTTCCTGAGCAGAATGATGTCCCACACGTAAACGGGACACGAGCAAGAACGAGGCAAGCAAGTTGACACCGTTTTCGGGGCAGCAACTGCGCACATTCATCATGTGTGTAATCGTGGGCGCATTTGCCCTCATCGCGACGGCAGCGGGGGCGGCCACCTACGCCGCTTTCCTGATGGACGCCCGAACCGGCGAAACGCTGTATTCTCAAAATGCCGATACGCCCTTGCCGCCCGCCTCGTTGACCAAGATGATGACGCTTTACATCACCTTTCAGGAGATCGAGGCCGGCCACCTGTCGCTTGACACCATGATCACCGTCTCGAAGAATGCCGCCAATCAGGCACCGTCGCGGCTGGGGCTGAAAGCCGGGCAGAAGATCGCTCTGCGCTACCTGATCCGCGCTGCCGCCGTGAAATCGGCCAATGACGCCGCCGCTGCCATCGGTGATGCCATCGAAGGATCGCCGGAAAAATGGGGCGCGCGGATGACGGCCACCGGCAAGCGGCTGGGCATGACCCATTCGACCTTCAAGAACGCCAACGGCCTGCCCGCCAAGGGCCATCTGTCGACGGCACACGACATGTCGATCCTTGGCCGTCACCTGTTCTATGACTTCCCACAATATTACAACCTGTTCTCCCGCCGCACGACGGATGCCGGCATGGCCAAGGTCGCCAATACCAACCGCAAATTCCTTGACTCCTATGAGGGCGCCGACGGCATCAAGACCGGCTATACCAATGCCGCAGGCTTCAACCTGACGGCCAGTGCCGAGCGCAATGGCGTGCGGCTGATCGGCACGATCTTTGGCGGCACCTCGACCCCGATGCGCAACTCGAAGATGACCGAACTCCTGGACCTCGGCTTCAAGAAAGCCAAGCCCGGCGCGCAGACCGTCAAGCCGGTACCCGCAGACCCGGAAGATGCCTTGCCCGACACGCTGGTCGCCGCCAATGACGAGGGCTCGGTCGACGAGTCGCTGCCCGAGGTTGAAAATGGCGCGGGCAAGACGCTGCGGCTGAACCTCGCCCCGGTGACCTCGCTTCGGCCACAGGGCCGGTCCGGGACCATTGTCGAGGCAGCGGTAACCCCGGTCATCGAACAGATCACCACCGTCTCGGCCCCACCGCCACCGCCCGACACCCTGCAGGGTCAGGCCTTGGCGATTGCCAGTGGCGAAGACCCCTCGACCCCGTCGCAAGGCATCCTAGTCGTGACGGCGACCGCGGAATCGCAACCCAATCAACTCGCGGCCCCCAAGACCAGATCGAACACCCCGATCTACACCGATTCCGATGCCCAGATGGCCGCCGTGCCGTCCAGACCCGAGGTTGTCACCCGGGTCTCCACCTCGGGCGGCGAACATTGGGGCGTCAACCTTGGCCATTACACGACGCGGTCACAGGCCGAACGCCTACTTCTCAAGATGCAACTGGTCGAAAGCGCCACTTTGGGGGACGGATTGCGCAAGGTCGTCGAACGCAACGGCGGCTATGATGCGAATTTCATGGGGCTAAGCCGCGACAACGCCGACCTGGCCTGCCGCCGCCTGCAGGCCCGTGCCGTGCAATGTTTCACCATCGGACAATAACATGGTCACGTTCGTCATCCCGACCCCGGCGCAACCCAGCCTGCCCACCAGCAGCGGTGGCCGCTTCCCGGTCAGACGGATCTTCTGTGTCGGGCGCAACTATGCCGACCACGCCCGCGAAATGGGCCATGACCCGAATGCCGAACCGCCGTTCTACTTCACCAAACCCGGCGACGCCGTGGTCGAAAGCGGCGCCACAATCCCCTATCCACCGCAGACCGCCGATTTGCATCACGAGGCGGAACTGGTCGTCGCCCTCGCCTCCGGTGGCACTGCAATTGCCGAGGCCGATGCCCTGTCGCATGTCTGGGGCTATGCCACCGGCAACGACCTGACCCGCCGCGACCTGCAAGCCGCCGCCAAAGCCGCCCGCCGGCCGTGGGACATGGCCAAGGGTTTTGACGCGTCGGCCGTTGTGGGCCTGTTGCATCCCGGCCCGCTGAACCTGTCCGCCGCCATAAGCTGCAGCGTCGATGGCAAGGTCAAACAAGCTTCGCAGCTGTCGGAGATGATCTGGCCGGTCCCCGCCATCATCGCCCATCTGTCGCGTCTGGTAACCCTCGCCCCCGGCGACCTGATTTTCACCGGCACTCCCGCCGGCGTCGGTCCGCTGCAAAAGGGTCAGACCTGCGTGGTCAAGATCGACGGTTTGTCCCCGGCGATCATCACCATCGGCTGAGCGGTTCTTTCGCAGAAAAATCGTGTCCAGGGCGACTTTTCTGCGACCGATCCCAGCATGTCACGGTCGCGGATGGTCGTCCCAGTCCCTGGTCAGGATCCGGCTGGCATCGCCCTGCGGATCCTCGAATTGCCGGGTCCGCATCGCCCAGAAAAACCCTGCCAGACCTACCCCGCCCAACAGCAGCGACACCGGGATCAGAATTGCCAAAATCTGCATGCGCCTACCTCAACCGCAACGCGTTGAGCGAGACGGTAATCGATGACAGCGACATCGCCAAGGCCGCCGCCAATGGCGTCGCCAGCCCCATTAACGCCAGCGGGACCGCGATGACATTATACGCCGCCGACAGCCCGAAATTCTCCAACATCCGCCGCTTGGCCTGCCGCGAGATCCTGACCGCGTCGCCAATCGCCGCCATGTCGCGGCCCAGCAGCACGATGTCACTGGCGACCCGCGCCGCGTCCAGCGCCGAGGCGGGAGAGATCGACACATGCGCCGCCGTCAGCGCCGCCGTGTCGTTCAAGCCGTCGCCAACCATCAACACCTTATGCCCGGCCTCAGACAAGCCACGCACCAAGGCGGCCTTTTCGGCCGGCAATGCCCCGGCGACCCAGTCGGAAATCCCCAACCGCGCCGCCATTGCGCCAACGGCAGCCGCCGTATCGCCCGACACCAGCCTGATCGCCATGCCTTGCGCCATCAGCGCCGCAATCGCGGCCTCCGCTCCCGGCCGGACCTGATCGGCAAAGCTGATCGCCCGGGTGACACCCGCCACCGTTAGATAGGTCGCCGTCAGCGCCACGGGCTCTGCGCCAACCCACTCCGCCCGGCCCAGCCGCACGACCTGCCCCGCCAGCCGTCCCTCGATGCCATAACCCGGCACCTCGTGCAGATCGGTCACCGCAGCCCCCGCAAGCTCCAGCCGCGCCAGGGCCTGCGCCAGCGGATGCGACGACGCCCGCGCCAGGGCCACGGCAACCGCCAGATCCTCCGCCCCCAGCGCCCCGATATCTGCCAGATCCGGCGTGCCCATGGTCAGTGTGCCGGTCTTGTCGAATATCACCGTATCGACCTCGGCCAGCCGCTCCAGCGCCGTGCCGGTCTTGATCAGCACCCCCTTGCGGAACAGCTTGCCACTCGCCGCCGTCACCACCGCAGGCACCGCCAACCCCAGTGCACAGGGGCAGGTGATGATCAGCACCGCCGCCGCAATGTTCACCGCAAACCGCACATCGCCGCCGGTCTGCCACAGCCAGAACCCGAATGCCGAAAAGCTGAGGATATGGACCAGGGGCGAATACCGTGCCGCCGCCCGTTCGGCCAGCGTGGTATAGCGGGTCTTGGCGCTTTCGGCGACCGCCACCAGATCGGCCATCCGGTGCAACGAACTGTCCCGCCCTGCCGCCGTCACCCGCAAGGTCAGCGGCCCGGTCAGATTGACCTCACCCGCCGACACTTTGGTGCCCGGTCCGGCAAACACCGGCAGGCTCTCTCCGGTCAGCAAGCTCCGGTCGACCTCCGAAGCGCCGGCCTCCACCACCCCGTCCACCGGCATCCGCCCGCCCGGCCGCACCAGCACCAGATCACCACTTCGCACCTCGGAAATCGGACGCGGCACTTCGGCCCCGTCGTCCAGCACGATTGCCCGTGGCACCTCCAGCGCCGCAAGTTCCTCCGCCGCCGACCGCGCCAGTGCCCGGCTGCGATGATCCAGATAGCGACCCAGCAGCAGAAAGAACGCCAGCATCACCGCTGCATCGAAATAGGCCTTCTCGCCGGAATGCATCGTCTCATACAGGCTGATCGAACTGGCGAGGATCAGGGCGAGCGAGATTGGCACATCCATCCCCAGCCGCCCAACGCGCAGCGCCGCCCAGGCCGCGCGGAAGAACGGCTGGCCCACAAAAATCACCGTCGGAATAGCGATCGTCGCCGAAATCCAGTGGAACATGTCGCGCGTCGCGGCCTCGGCCCCAGACCACACCGCGACTGACAGCAGCATGATGTTCATCATCGCGAAAAACGCCACACCCAGCCGCATCAGTAACTCGCGGCCCTGCCGGTCGGCCTCGGTCACCGACAACAGACCGGGATCCAGTTCATGCGCCTCATAGCCCACCGCCGCCGCGGCACCTACCAACACCGCTGCCGAAACTTCGGCCGCCGCGTCCACCGACACCCGCTTCAGCGTCAAGTTGACCCGGGCCGAGCGTACCCCAGGTACCGCCTGCAGTGCCGCCTCGACGGTCGAGATGCAGACCGCACAATGCGCCGTCGGCAGCGACAGCATCAGCCTTGCATCTTTCGGAGGCAGCACCACCGGCTCAGGCGAAGCCGCACAGATCGGGCAGGCCACACCGGGACCGATCTCCACCGCCGACATCTCAACGGTCCACGTACAGGTCGATCCGCTGGCGGAACAGCGTGCCATCCGCGGCGTGCGCCTCGACCATCATCATCCATTTGCCGAGTGCCAACGTCTCCGGCGCGACATAAACTCCGCCCAGCTCGGCAAAAACCGGCGTCCGGTCGTCCGAGGCTTCCGTGGTTCGCCCAACCACTACCGCCAGCGACGCCACCGTCACCGGTGCGCCCGAGGCATCCTTGAACTCAAGCCGCAATTCATTGCGCGCGGTGTCATAGCTGGGCTTCAAGGTCCAATGCAGGGCCTTCTGCGCCGCCATTTCGACGTTGAAGCTCTGGCTTGCAACATAGCCATTGTCGACCTCCAGCCCGGGAAACGTCGAAATCGCCTTCCAGGCCAGGGTGACGTTGACCGCGATCACCACGCCGAAGAACGCCACAAACATCGCCAGCACATGCCAGCCGGTCAACGGCCGCGCTGTCTTGGTTACCACCGCCATGTCAGTTGTCCTTCCCGTTGAAAATCGTGTCGTGATAAACTCGCTCGGCCCGTGGCACCTCGATGCCATCCTCGTCGCTGATCCATAGCCGCAGCTTGGTGCGTTCGGTCTCGGCCCCCAGCGAATCCGCCGCCGCCGTGATGTAAAGCCGCTGCTCACGCGTCTCATTGGCCGGCACGAGCACCCGCAACCCCTCGGCTCCTTCCAGCGACAGCATGAAAGTCGCGGTGGAAGTGGCGCTGAACGTGAACCAGCGGTCCTCGCCATGCTTGTTGCGCAGCCGCATGTCATAGGTGTTGCGGATCGCGCCGTCCGACAGCACGACATGGGTCGGGTTGCGCACCGGCGTGACCGACACATCGATATTGTGCCGCATGAACAGGGCCACGACCAAAAGCAGCCCGACCGCCGACCACAGGGTGGTGTACATGATGGTGCGCGGCCGGAAGATGTGCTTCCACACCGACTTGGGGGGCTTGCCCGCCCGCTCGGATGCCTCGTCGGTCAGCGCCATGTAGCTGATCAATCCGCGCGGCTTGTCGATCTTGTCCATCGTGCTGTCGCAGGCGTCGATGCACAGACCGCAGGTGATGCAGGCCAGTTGCTGGCCATTGCGGATGTCGATGCCCATCGGACAGACATTGACGCAGGCCATGCAGTCGATGCAATCGCCATTGCCCTCGACGGTCTGCTTGCCGCGCGGTTCGCCGCGCCAGCCCCGGTAGCCGATGGTCAGCGTGTCCTCATCCATCATCGCCGACTGGATGCGCGGCCATGGGCAGGCATAGATGCAGATCTGCTCGCGGGCAAAGCCGCCGAACACAAAGGTCGTCCCGGTCAGCACCGCAATGGTGATATAGGCAATCGGGCTCGCCTCACCGGTGAAGAGGTCGTGAAACAGCTTCGGCGCATCGGTGAAATAGAACACCCATGCCCCACCGGTCGCCAACCCGATCAGCAGCCACACTGTCCATTTCAGCAAGCGCTTGCGCCATTTTTCCAGGTCCCAGCCCTTGCGGTGCAGCCGGATCCGCGCGTTGCGGTCGCCCTCGATCCAGCGTTCGACCAGAATGTACAGGTCGGTCCATACCGTCTGCGGACAGGCATAGCCGCACCACACCCGCCCCGCAGCGCTGGTGAACAGGAACAGCCCCAACCCCGCCATGATCAACAGCCCGGCCACGAAATAAAACTCCTGCGGCCAGATCTCGATCATGAAGAAGAAAAACCGCCGCCCCGCCATGTCGATCAGCACGGCCTGATCCGGCAGGTTCGGCCCCCGGTCCCAGCGCAGCCATGGCGTGACGTAGTAAATCCCCAGCGTCACCGCCATGATCCACCACTTGAGGTTGCGGAAACGCCCTGAAACCCGGCGCGGGAAAATCGGTTCGCGGGCCGCGTAAAGCGGTGGTGGCTGATCTGAGGCAGACATGATGAGATTCCGGCTTCTGTTCGCTCGCCCCTTTTTGCACCCGCAGCACGCCTGCGTCCTTGACTTGGATCAATCCGTGTCGCGGGCTTTGACGGAACCAACCCCGCCTGTCATCCTGCCGCAACGCCGCCACCCAACGAACGGCGAAAGGGGGAGACATGGCCGAAAAACGCAGCGCATCCCACGCGGAGGAGTTTTCCGCCGCAGAAATCGGTGCCTTGGCGCATTTGTACCGGGGCGAGGTCTATCGCTCCACCGTCTGGCGGACCCGGCTTGACACCACAACCAACTGGGCCGTCGTGACCCTCGGTGTCGCCCTGTCGATCACCTTTTCCTCGCCCGATGCCTCGCCTTTGCCGCTGGTTCTGGTCGGCATCCTGATCCTGCTGTTTCTGGCGCTTGAGGCGCGGCGCTATCGATTTTTCGGGGTGTGGCGGGCACGGGCGCGCTGGATGGAGCAGCATTTCTTCGTCGCCATGCTCAGCGACGGCGATCTGCACACCGAAGAGAACTGGCAGGCCACGCTGGCCGAGGATTACCGCAACCCGCAATACCACGTCAGCTATCTGGCCGCCCTCGCCCGCCGGGTCCGCAGCAACTATCTGTGGATATTGCTGATCCAGACCGTTGCCTTCTGTGGCAAACTGATGGTGCATCCGACCGGGGTCCGCAGCCTGCACGACTTTGTCACCCGCGCCGATATTGGCCCGATCCCCGGCGAATTGGTGCTTGGGATGGGCGTGATCTATGTTCTGACCTGGATTGGCCTAGCGATCTGGATCACCGGCGTCGATCGGCGCCGCCGGGGCGCCCGGGGTGGCGCAACCTCGATGGGCTGATCCGCTTTGAAAAACACCGGCACCCCAGGAACCGCGCGAACAGGAGGGGTGCCGGTGCCATGCTTCCCCGATCCCGGCCAGAGCCGGAACCGGGGCGCATCTCTATTCGCCGCCGCCCAGCGAATGGACATAGACCGCAACGGCGCGAATCTGATCCTCGCTCAACCGTGCGGTGCCGCCGGGTGCTGCATAGCCCCAGGACGGCATCACGCCATAACGGGCCTTGGTGACGGTGGTGGTGATGGTGTCGCGGTCACCGCCATAAAGCCAGATCGCGTCGGTCAGATTGGGCGCGCCGAGATCGCGGTTGCCCTTGCCGTCATCGCCATGGCAGGCGGCGCAGTTGTCGGCAAACACCGTCTGCCCGGCCGCGGCCAAAGCCGCGTCATGCTCCTGATCCGAGATTTGCAACACGAACTCCACAACCTGGCCGATCTGGTCCTTGGTCAGCAGCTCATCCGTGCCGAACTTCGGCATTTCCGACAGGCGGGCGTCCGGATCAACCGTGTTGCGGATACCATGGGTCACCGTGGTGTGGATGTCGTCCAGCGTGCCACCCCACAACCAGTCGTTGTCCAACAAGTTGGGATAGCCTTTGCCCTTGACCCCCGCGGCGCCGGCCCCATGACACTGGGCGCAGTTGTTCTTGAAGATCGCCGCCCCCGCCGACATGGCAAACTGCTTGACCGCCGGGTCGGCGTCGATCGTCGCCAGATCCGCCGCCACCAGCTTGGCCTTCATCGGCGCATTGGCATCGTCAAACCGCTTGATATCCGCCGCGACATCGGCCCGCGTCGAATAGCCCAGAATCCCCGGTGTCGCCCCGTGGATCAGGGGCCAGGCCGGATAGGCGATGCAGTAGCCAATCGCGAACACGATGCACAGATAGAAGGTGTAAAGCCACCATTTCGGCAGTGGATTGTTCAGTTCCTCGATCCCGTCCCAGACATGGCCTGTCGTGCCAACATCCTGTTCGGGTTTGGATTTCACGGGTTTGGCGCACATCGCTCAACCCTCCTTATTGGGGGTCTGCACCCCGGGTTGGGCATCATTGCGGAACACGACATTGGCGGCGTCCTGATGGACAAGCTTGCTGCCCGGCCGGAAGGCCCAGACAAACACCCCCAGAAAGAACAGCGTCAGGGCCAGTAGCACCCAGCTGTCGGCGAACTCACGGAGCAGCGTATAGATTTCCATTTTGTCCCCCTACCGCGACTCAACCGGCGTGAAGGTCGAGAAGTCGACCATCGTGCCCAGAACCTGAAGATAAGCGATCAGCGCATCCATCTCGGTCAGTTGCGACTGCCCGTCGAAATTGGACACGTTGACCTTGCCATAGCGCTCCACCAGCCCGGCGCTGTCGGCATTCGGATCGGCCTGCGCCGTGAAGTCGGCCTCGGCATTGGCCATTTCCGCATCGCTGTAAGGTACGCCCACCATGCGATTCGCGGCCATCAACTCGCTGATATAGGTCGGCTTCAGCGCGGTTTCGGCCAGGAAGCCATATTTCGGCATCACCGATTCCGGCACCACGGCCTCGGGGTTGGTCAGGTGGTCGACATGCCAGCCGTCCGAATACCGCCCGCCGACCCGCGCCAGATCCGGCCCGGTGCGCTTGCTGCCCCACTGGAACGGATGATCGTATTCCGACTCCGCCGCCAGCGAGTAATGGCCGTACCGTTCGACCTCATCGCGCATCGGGCGGATCATCTGGCTGTGGCAGACATAGCAGCCCTCGCGGACATAGATCTGCCGACCTTCCAGTTCCAGCGGCGTATAGGGCCGCATGCCCTGCACATCCTCGATGGTGTTCTGCAGGTAGAACAGTGGCACGATCTCCACCAATCCGCCGATGGTCACCACCAGAAAGCTGAGCACCAGAAGCAGGCTCGCGTTGCGTTCGATCAGCCCGTGCTTGTCAAGAATAGCCATGTTCCATGCCCCCTATTCAGCAGGAACGCCGGCGTAGGCAGCAACCCGTTCGGGCTGTGCTCTCACCGTCATCCACATATTATAAACCATGATCAAACCGCCGGTCAGGTACATCGCCCCGCCCAGCCCCCGGACCACATACATCGGGAACTTGGCCGCCACCGTGTCGGCAAACGCGTTGACCAGAAAGCCATTCGCATCGACCTCACGCCACATCAGCCCTTCCATGATCCCGCTGACCCACATCGCCGAGGCGTAAAGCACGATCCCGATGGTCGCCAACCAGAAGTGCCATGAGATCAAGGTGTTGGAATACATCCTCTCCCGGTTCCACAGCCGTGGCGTCAGGAAATACAGGACCGAGAACGTGATCATCCCGTTCCACCCCAACGCGCCAGAGTGGACATGCCCGATGGTCCAGTCGGTGTAGTGGCTGAGCGAGTTGACCGCCTTGATCGACATGACCGGCCCCTCAAAGGTGCTCATGCCGTAGAACCCGATGGCAATCACCATCATCCGCACGATCGGATCGGTGCGCAGCTTGTCCCAGGCCCCCGACAGCGTCATCAGCCCGTTGATCATGCCGCCCCAGCTTGGCATCCACAGCATGACCGAAAACACCATGCCTAGGGTCGCGGCCCAGTCAGGCAGCGCGGTGTAGTGCAGATGGTGCGGACCGGCCCAGATATAAAGGAAGATCAGCGCCCAGAAATGGATGATCGACAGTTTATAGCTGTAGATCGGCCGCTCCACCTGCTTTGGCACAAAGTAGTACATCATGCCCAGGAAGCCGGCCGTCAGGAAGAAACCCACCGCGTTGTGGCCATACCACCACTGCACCATCGCATCCTGCACCCCGGAATAGACCGGGACCGAGATCGACGACAGGACCGACACCGGGATGGCCGCGTTGTTCACCACATGCAGCAGCGCCACCGTCACGATCATCGACAGGTAGAACCAGTTCGCCACATAGATATGGGGCTCGCGCCGCTTGACCAGGGTGCCGACGAACACCGCCAGATAGGCGACCCAGACTGCCGTGATCCAGACATCGATATACCAGACCGGCTCGGCATATTCCTTGCTTTGGGTGCCGCCCAACACGTAGGACGACGCCGCCAGCACGATCACCAACTGCCAGCCCCAGAACACGAACCATGCAAGGTTGCCGCCCCATAGCCGCGCAGCACTGGTGCGCTGCACCACGTAAAAGCTGCTCATGATCAGGGCGTTGCCGCCAAAGGCAAAGATCACGGCAGAGGTGTGCAACGGGCGCAGACGGCCGAAATTCAGAATGCCCATCACATGGTCGATGTTCAGCGACGGGAACGCCAGCTGAAAGGCGATCACCACGCCGACCAGAAAGCCCACGATGCCCCAGAACGCCGTGGCAATCACCCCGGCCCGGACTACGCCGTCCAAATACTGGGTTTCATCATGGACGACCGTTTCGCCCACGCGCCGCAGCACGAAGATAAAGGTGATCAGCGCCGCGAGAGAGACCTCGATGGCGTTCACCTCGTAAGGTAGATCATGCGCGTAGTTGGCGCCGATGGCTGCAAGCAGCACCACCCCCGCCAGCACGAACAATTTCACATAGTCCAACATTGCGTCCCCCAGAATTGTCCTTGGGCCCCTTTGCGTGCGGTCGGCATGCCAGTCCGGCACGACTCCCGCAGTGCAGGGTTTCGATCCATCCGGTTTTGCAGGTGCAGCGGACGTCTGCCTTGATCCATATCAAATTCCTGTGACCGGCTTCCTGATAGTCTTGCGATAAGGTCGGGTCGGCGAAGGTTCGGACCCGGAATTCACCAAGCGGGAGACGGATGATGTGGTTCAAATCGATACTTGTGGTGGTGACCAACCCCGATCAGGCAGAGGCCGCGATCACGGCCGGGGCCCGGCTGGCTCTGCTCAATGACGGGCATCTCGATGTGCTGGCGCTCGGCGTCGATCACACGCAACTCGGCTATTCCTATATCGGTGCCGGGGCGGTGCTGACCGAGCTGTCGCTCAACCAGGCTGAAGGCGAGGCGCGTCAGGCCGAGGCCGCCGCCAAGGCCGCCCTGACCGAACAACTGCCAGCCCTGCGCTGGAACCTCGACACTGCCGTGGCACAAATGGGCGGCATCGCAGACGTGATTGGCAATGCCGCAAGTTTTGCCGATCTGGTGGTGCAGACCCGTCCCTATGGCGCGGGCCAAAGCTATCAGGCCGAAGCCGTGGTCGAGGCGGCACTGTTTGACGCGCATGCCCCGGTGCTGATCCTGCCGACCGAGGGCGACTTTCCCAACATCGCCGCCCCAAAACGCATTCTTGTGGCGTGGAACCAAAGTGATGAGGCGCTGACCGCCACCAAACGCGCCCTGCCCTTGCTGCAAGCCGCCGATCTGGTCGATGTGACGGTGATCGACCCACCCGCCCATGGCCCGGAACGCTCGGATCCCGGTGGGCGGCTCTGCCAGTTTCTGGTGCGCCACGGCGTCAAGGCCGAGGTGACGGTCCTTGCCCGCACCCGCCCGGATGTCTCCGAAGTGCTGGCCCAACACGCCATGGATGTTGGTGTCGACATGATGGTGATGGGTGCCTACGGCCATTCCCGCCTGCGCGAGGCCGTGCTGGGCGGTGCCACCAGAACGATCCTTGAGGGTACGAAGATCCCGGTGCTGATGGCGCATTGACCGACGGCTGATCCAGCGAGAGCCCCGTCCTGCCCGCCATGAAGACGGCGTGGCTTGGCAGAGCACCGTGGTCGGGCTAATCAGGGCAGATGTTTGTGCCACTGATCCTGTTGCTGCTGTCCTTGGTTGATGTCGCTGCCGGCACCCAGCCCGGCCTGTCCGACTTCATGCTGCTGGCGGTGCCTTGCACGATTGCCAGTGCCTATCTGCTCTACCGTGCCCTGACGACGGCACCAGTCGCCGAACCGCCGTGGATTCTGATCGACGGCTCCAACGTGATGCACTGGAAGGACGGCACGCCGCAATTGGCCACCCTGCGCGAGGTGGTGGACCATCTGAAGGCCGAGGGCTTCACCATCGGCGTCGTGCTGGACGCCAATGCCGGCTACAAGATCAACGGCCGCTACCAACATGACCTTGCCTTCGGCCGCCTGCTGAACCTGCCGGAAAGTCAAGTGATGGTGGTAGCCAAGGGCACCCCGGCCGACCCCGCCCTGCTGGCCTCCGCCCGTGACCTTGGCGCCCGCATCGTCACCAACGATCGCTTCCGCGACTGGGCCGAAAAGCATCCCGAGGTCGCCAAACCTGGCCATCTGATCCGTGGCGGCTACCGCAAGGGCCAGCTGTGGCTGGACCTCGACAGACAGCCTGACAGTTAATATCTGGTTAACAGAAAATCACAAGGCGTTGATATTGATCAGCTTTAGGAAGTGTCCACTCGTGGACACCGTTCAGATTGCCGCAGAATGCTGGGCCTTCATCTGGCTGTAACCGTCAAATTCCCGCGCAATCACCCGTGCAAGCGGCCGCGCGTCCGGCAAGATCTGCAGCCCCCGGTCGTCCAGCCTGACTGCCCCCGGAAATCTCGCCGCCACCCGCTCCAGCAGGCCCGCAACCGGCAGGCCAAAACCGGCAATCTCGGCCCGCTCCACCCGGAAATCACACATCAACGCCTCGATGATCCGGCCGCGCAAAAGATCGTCGCCCTGGAAGACATGGCCGCGCCTGGTCGAGAACTGCCCGTCCCGGATCGCCTTCACATGATCCGCCGTCCCCGCCGCATTCTGGGCGTAACCCTGCGGAAAGCGCGAGATCGACGACGCCCCCAGCCCGACCAGAATGGGCGCGCTATCGTCGGTGTACCCCTGAAAATTCCGCCGCAGCCGCCCGCTCCGCGCGGCCACCGCCAAGCCATCCACAGGCCGGGCGAAGTGATCAATCCCGATCTCCTGATATCCATCCGCCAGAAACAGCGCCCGCGCTACCTCGAACAGCGCCAGCCGCTGTTGCGGCGTCGGCATCACATCCGACGGTATCATCTGCTGCCGCCGGCTCATCCACGGCACATGGGCATAGCCGTACAAGGCCACCCGGTCGGGCGAGAAGCTGAGCAGTTTCTGCACTGAATCCGAAATCCGCGATGCGGTCTGGTGCGGCAAGCCAAACAGGATGTCGGCGTTCAGACTGGCAATGCCGCGCGCCCGGATCATCGCCACCACATCGCGGGTCAGCTCAAAGCTCTGCGCGCGGCCGATCGCTTGCTGCACCTCGGCATTAAAGTCCTGCACTCCGACCGAGGCCCGGTTCATCCCCGCCGCCTGCAACGCGTCCAGCCGCACCGCATCAATCTCATTCGGGTCGATCTCTACCGAGAACTCCGCCCCCTCGGCCATGGGCACCACGTCGAACACCGCCCCAGCCAGATCGCGGATCAGCCCCGCGTTCAACAGCGTCGGAGTTCCGCCGCCCCAATGCAGCCGCGACAACCGCACTCCCTTGGGCAGGTGCCGCTTCAGCAGGGCCAGTTCGGCCTGCAAGGTCTGGACATAGGCGATGACCGGCGCGTCCGACATGGTTCCCTGGGTCCGGCAAGCGCAGAACCAGCACAGGCGGCGGCAAAAAGGCACATGCACATAGAGCGAAATCGTCGACCCTTCGGGGATGGCCTCGATCCATTTGCCGAACATGTCCGGCCCCACACCGCCGGCAAACTGAGGCGCGGTGGGATAGCTGGTATAGCGCGGCACCCGCGCGTCAAAAAGTCCGAAGCGGGTGAGTTGTGCATCGTCTGTCATCCGCATAGTCTAGCCAGACAAATGCAGCCTGCTTTGATCCTGATCAAGGAAGACGTTCATGGCGTTGATGTCCCCCAAATTGTCCCCGCAAGATTGTGGCGAATGCCCGATCCGCTTTCAGGCGGTGTGTTCGCGGACCGAGGCGGACGAATTGGCCCGGCTGGAGAAGATCAAATACTACCGCAGCTTTCAGGCCGGGCAGATGGTAATCTGGTCGGGCGACCGGATGGATTTTGTGGCCTCGGTGGTGACCGGCATCGCGACGCTGACCCAGACGATGGAAGACGGGCGGCGGCAGATGGTGGGATTGCTGTTGCCGTCCGATTTTGTCGGCAGGCCGGGGCGCTCCACTGCCCCCTACGATGTGATGGCGACCACCGATCTGGTGATGTGCTGTTTTCGCAAGAAGCCGTTCGAAGACATGATGGCCGCGACACCCCATATCGCCCAGCGGCTTCTGGAGATGACATTGGATGAGCTGGACGCGGCGCGGGAGTGGATGCTGCTGCTGGGTCGCAAGACGGCGCGGGAAAAGATTGCCAGCCTGCTGGCGATTTTCGCCCGGCGCTACACCGGCCTGAAACAGCTGGCGACCAAGGGGGCGGTGGCCTTTGATCTGCCTTTGACGCGGGAAGAAATGGCCGATTATCTTGGCTTGACCTTGGAAACCGTCAGTCGGCAGATGAGCGCGCTGAAGAAGGACGGGGTGATCTTTTCCGAGGAAAGGCGTCACATCGTGGTGCCGGATTTTGACCTGCTGGCCAATGAAACGGGCGACGATACTGATGGCGGGTTGGTGGGGTGACAGGCTGTCCACGTGTGGACAAAGTTGAAAGTTCCAAGATTTCAATGGCTTGGACTTTCATATTTACCTGATCTCAACGCCTTCCGACCCTGCCGCTGATCTTGCCGCGGCAAGGGCGGCTTGCGGCAGGTTTGAGCCTGAACCTTGCCAGTTCGCTAATTTTGCGAATCCAATCCCTTGATTTTGCACGGTTTCGTAAAGCGTCCAGATCTGGACGGTCTAATGCGGCGATGATGCGGGGACTTTCGCTGCGCCTGCGGGCGCGGTAGGTTGCAGCGATCCTGAGAAACAAGGCAGACTGATGACCCCCGACAACCGCCAGCATCCCTTCCGCGATTCAAGTCAGGACATGGAAGCCACCCACCGCCTGCCTGACACGCCGCAGACCAGAGCACCGGCCTACAGGCTGGCCTTTGCCGACCCCGACTTCATGACCCGCGAAGAGTTGCGTCCGGTCCGCTTGCAGCTGGAGTTGCTGAAGCCGCAGATGATCCTTGATGAGCGCGGGATCCGCTCGACCGTGGTTCTGTTCGGCGGGGCGCGGATCAAGGATCCAGAGAAGAACGCCGGGGCCAAACCCGGGCTGGCCGCATTGTCGCGGTACTATGACGAGGCCCGGCAGTTTGCCAAGGTCGTCACCGAGCGCAGCCTGCTGACCTATGGCCATGAGCTGGTGATCTGCACCGGCGGCGGGCCGGGGGTGATGGAGGCTGGCAACCGGGGCGCAGATGATGCGGGCGGCCAGTCGATCGGGCTGAACATCGTGCTGCCGCATGAACAGGCCCCCAATCCCTATGTGACGCCGGACCTGTCGTTCAACTTCCACTACTTCGCAATCCGCAAGATGCATTTCCTGATGCGCGCCCGGGTGATCTGCGTGTTTCCCGGCGGCTTTGGCACGATGGACGAGATGTTCGAGGCGCTGACTCTGATCCAGACCGGACGGATGAAGAAGGTGCCATTCCTGCTGTTTGGCCGGACGTTCTGGGAGAAGGTGATCAACTGGGATGCCCTGGCCGAGGCTGGAGTGATCAATCCGGCTGACATGGATCTGTTCCAATACGTCGAGACGGCTGAGGAGGCACTGGCCATTATCGACGGCTGGCCGAGCTAGGGACTTCGGACCCGTCGGCAAGTCAGACCGGCAGCGATGGGGCCAGTCCCTGCGGTCGGGCGTTACCTTTTTGCACATTCCCGGCACCTCACCTTCAACGATGCGTGATGGGGCTGGCGCAGTTCACGGATTGAGAGCCAAGTTGCAGCAATCTATTGAGGCCCCATGACAGATCCGGTTCCCTTGACGTCGAACGTTTGGCTACGGCGATTGCCGATCCTGGTGATCGTGATCGTGGCCATCGTGGCCTTTGTATTCTTTCGCCATTTCATCAGTTTCGAGGCCCTGAAGCACAACCGCAACGAGTTGATCGCGCTCAGGGATGCGCATTATGTCCTGACCTCGCTGGCGTTCATCCTGATCTACACTCTGGTGGTGATCAGCTCGATCCCCGGAGCGCTGTTTCTGACGCTGACTGGCGGCTTTCTATTCGGGTTCTTCCCGGGCGTTGCTTATAATGTGCTGGCAGCGACCATCGGCGCCATCGTGGTGTTTCAGGCGGCCAAGATGGGTTTTGGCCATTCCTTTGCCGAGCGGATTGCCCAGCGAGGCGGCGCGGCCGGACGTTTGCAGGCGGCGTTGAAAGAGCATCAGACCTGGGTGCTGCTGACCATGCGGCTGATCCCGGTGCTGCCGTTCTTCATCACCAATCTGGTGCCGGCCTTTGTCGGCGTGCGGTTCAGCACCTTTGCGATCACCACGGCCATTGGCATCATCCCGGCGGACGTTATCTATACTCAACTGGGCTCGGGTCTTGGGGAAGTGTTTGCGCGCGGTGAGGTGCCGCATCTGAACATCCTCTTGAAGCCCGAGTTCGCGTTGCCGCTGGCGGGGCTGGTTTTGCTGTCGATGGCCCCGCTGTTTGCGAAATACTGGCGAAGTCGAAGGGGTTAGACCATGGCGCAGATCAGGACGGACCTTTGTATCATCGGCGCAGGGTCCGCCGGACTGTCGCTGGCGGCGGGCGCCGTGCAGATGGGCGCGCGTGTGGTTCTGGTCGAGGGTGCCGCGATGGGCGGCGACTGTCTGAACTTCGGCTGCGTGCCGTCCAAGGCGTTGCTGGCGAGTGGCAAGGCGGCGCAGGCGATGCGCGATGCCGGGATGGGCGTGGCAGGGGTGGCGCCGGAGATCGATTTCGCGGCGTCGCGCGACCATGTGATGGCGGCGATTGCGGCGATTGCGCCGGTCGACAGTCAGGACCGGTTCGAGGGGCTGGGCGTACGGGTGCTGCGCGAATGGGGGCGGTTCATTTCGCCCACCGCGTTGCAGGCCGGGCCGGATGTCATCGTTGCGCGACGGTTCGTGGTCGCGACCGGCTCGCATCCCGTGGTGCCGGAGATACCGGGGCTGGACGGGGTAAGCTATTTCACCAATGAGACGATTTTTGGCCTGCGCGAGCGTCCGGCGCATCTGATTATCCTCGGTGGCGGGCCGATTGGCATGGAGATGGCACAGGCGCACCGGCGTTTGGGGTCAGCGGTGACGGTGGTGCAGCGCAGCCGGGTGCTCAACCGCGACGACCCGGAGGCAGCGGCGCTGGTGCTGGCGCAGCTCAGGGCCGAGGGGGTGACGGTGCTGGAGGGGGCGACGGTGGCGTCGGTCTCTGGCGCGGTGGTGGTGGGTCTGGCGGATGGCCGGCGGGTTGAGGGGTCGCATCTGCTGCTGGCCCTGGGGCGCAAGCCGGGGCTGGAGCGGCTGGATCTGGCGCAGGCCGGGGTTGCGGTGACGGAGCGGGGGGTGAAGGTTGACGGCCATCTGCGGTCGACCAACAGGCGGATCTATGCGATCGGCGATGTGGCGGGCGGGCGGCAGTTTACCCATGTGGCGGGGTATCATGCTGGCGTTGTCCTCAGGCAGGTGGTGCTGGGGTTGCCCGCATCGGAGCGGTTGGATCATATCCCGTGGGTGACCTATACCGAGCCGGAACTGGCGCAGATCGGGCCGACCGAGGCAGAGGCGCGGGCGGCGCATGGCGATGCCTTGACGGTTGTGCGGGCGGACTATCACCACAATGACCGGGCCGTCACCGAGGGGGAGACGGTTGGGTTTCTGAAGGTGATGGTGGTCAAGGGGCGGCCGATCGGGGCGACGATTGTCGGTCATGCAGCCGGAGAATTGGTCGGGCTGTGGGCGCTGGTCGTCAGCCAGCGGCTGAAGATCAGTGCTGTGGCGGGGATGGTGGCGCCCTATCCGACCTATGGCGAATTGTCCAAACGCGCCGCAGGAGCCTATTTTTCCCCGAAACTCTTTGATAGCCCTATGGTCAAGCGCGTGGTTCGGTTTGTGCAAGCGTGGCTGCCGTAGGGAGAGTTCGGGTTGAAGAGTGGTCGCGAAGGGTTTCTCAACACGCTGTCGGGGCGGTTCCTGCTGCTGACAGTGGCCTTCGTCATGCTGGCCGAAGTGATGATCTTTGTGCCGTCGATTGCGCGGTTCCGGGCGGATTATCTGTTGATGCGGCTGAAAGAGGCGCAGATTGCCTCGCTGGCGCAACTGGCGGCGACCGATCAGGTGTCGCCCGAATTGCAGACCGAACTCTTGAAGAATGCCGGGGTGTTCAACGTGGTGCTGCGCCGTGATCAGGTGCGGCAGCTGGTGCTGTCCTCGCCGATCCCGTCGCCGATTGCCGGCACCTATGATCTGCGTGAGGCGGGGCCGCTGCAACTGATTGCCGATGCGGCGACGGCGGTGCTGCATTCCAAGAATGAAGTGATAAGGGTGATCGGCTATCCGGTCGAGGATGCCGGGCTGCTGATCGAGATCACGCTGGAGAGCGGGCCGCTCCGCTCGGCGATGGTGGATTACGGGATCCGGATCCTGGGTCTGTCGGCGCTGATTTCAGTCGTCACGGCGGTCCTGCTGTTCATCGCGGTCAGGCGGTTGATGGTGATGCCGATCCGCCGGGTTGTGCAGCATATGCAGGCCTATGCCGAGGCGCCCGAGGATGTGCGGCTGGTGATCGAGCCCACTGCCGGGGTGACAGAGCTGCGCGTGGCGGAAGAGGCGCTGATGTCGATGCAGACCCAGCTGACCGCAGCTTTGCGCCAGAAGGAACGGTTGGCGCAGTTGGGTACGGCGGTGGCCAAGATCAGCCATGATCTGCGCAACATCCTGACCACCGCGCAATTGTTCGCCGACCGGCTGGAGGGCAGCGCCGATCCGGTGGTTGCACGCTCGGCCCCGAAGCTGATCAACTCGATCTCGCGCGCCGTGAACCTTTGTGAGACGACCTTGGCCTTCGGCAAGGCCGAAGAATCGCCGCCACGGTTGACGCGTTTTGCGCTCAGGCGGCTGGTCGAGGAGATGGCGGAAGGCGAGGGACTGATGGAGGGCGGCCGGGTAACCTGTCTTATCGACGTGCCGCCGGGGATGGTGGTGCGGGCCGATGCCGAGCAGGTTCACAGAGTGCTGACCAATCTGGTGCGCAATGCCAGTCAGGCCATCCTGGCGACCGGCAAGGAGGGCACCATCGAAATTTCGGGCGGTGAGACCGACAGCGAATGGTGGATCAAGGTCGGCGACTCGGGTCCTGGCCTGCCGCCCAAGGCGCGCGACCATCTGTTCGCGGCGTTTCAGGGTGGCACGCGCAAGGGCGGCACCGGTCTGGGGCTGGCGATTGCCGCCGAACTGGTGCGCGGCCATGGCGGCAGTCTGATGTTGGAACGGTCCGACAGTGAAGGCACGGCCTTTGCGATCCATCTGCCGAAGGATGGCGAGCGGGTAGTCTGATCACGCGCCGGGTCGCAAGGCGGCCAACAGGGCCAGAGTGATCAGAACAGCGGCGAGCAGGAAGGTGGTCTGGGTGCCAATGCTGATCGACCGGGTACTGGCTGCGGCAAACACCGCGCCCATCAGCGAGGCTCCGGTGACCAGACCCAGATTGCGCGACAGGTTCAGCAGGCCCGAGGTGACGCCGCGGCGCTCTGCTGGAACCCCCTGCATGACGGCGGTGTTGTTGGCGGCCTGAAACAACTGGTAACCGGGGGTCAGCAGGGCGATGGCGGCGATAAAGCCGGGGGCACCAGACAGCATGGGCAAGATGGCGAGGGCCAGTGTGCCGATGAGCATCCCGAAAAGGGCCAGACGCAGGGTCGGGCGACTGCCGAGACGGTCAACCAGCCGCCCGGCCACCACGCCGCTGAGGGCAGAAATCACCGGGCCGACCGACATGATCAGGCCAACCTGCGCAGCGGTCAAACCAAGGCCAAGCGACAGGTAGAACGGCCCAACCACCAGCGTCGACATGATCACGGTCGAGACCAGCAGGTTCATCAGCAGCGCAGGTTTCATGCCCGGGACCTGCAGCGCCCCTCGCGGGATCAGCGGGGTTTTGACATGGTTTTGCAGCCAGACAAAACCCGCCGCGCCTGCCGCTGTTGCCACAAGCAGCACCGGGGTCAGCCGTCCGCCCCCGGTCATCGACACCGCATAGGCGGCAAGGGTCAGGCCAAGCAGCGCAGTGCCGGCGAGGTCAAAGTCCTGGTGGCGGTTGGTTGCGGGGTCCACGGGCAGATGGCGGGCGGCAAGCGTCAGCGCCAACAGGCCAAGCGGTAGGTTGATCAGAAAAATCGCCTGCCAGCCCGCGATTGTGATCAGCGCGCCGCCAAGGCTTGGCCCCAACGCGGTGCCGATCGCCGACATGGTGCCCATCAGGCCCATTACCCGACCGGTCTGGCCAGCGGCGACTGTGTCGGTGGCAACTGCCATGGTCATCGCCATCATCGCCGCCGCGCCCAGTCCCTGAACCGCCCGACCAGCGATCAGCAGTTCCAGTGTCGGGGCCAGGCCGCAGAGGGTGGACGCCAGCGTGAAAAGAGCGGTGCCACCCAGCAGCAGGCGGCGGCGTCCGATCTGGTCGCCCAGTCGCCCGGCGCTGACGATCAATGTGGTGACGGCCAGCAGATAGGCGATGACCACCCATTGCACCTGCGGGACCGTGGCGTCGAAATGCCGTGCCAGCGTCGGCAGCGCGATATTGGCGCTGGATGTGCCGAGCGCCGACAGGGTCATCGACAGCGACAGGGCGGCGAGGGGGAAGCGGTGGTTCATGGCGGCCTCATCTGGGGTTCGCGTCAAGCTATCGACGGGATTGGCAAGGCGGAAGGCGCAACGAATGCACAGTATCATTGCGTTTGACGCCATGCCGCAGATCTGGCTAACTGGCGGGATGGGTGACGCCGACCTGAACCTGCTGATCACGCTGGATGTGCTGCTGACCGAGGGCAGCGTGGCAGGCGCGGCTGCGCGGCTGCAGTTGAGCCCGTCCGCCATGAGCCGGGCCTTGGCGCGCCTGCGACAGGTGACGGGTGATCCGTTGTTGGTGCGGGCCGGGCGCGGGCTGGTGCCGACGCCACATGCCCTGGCGATGCGTGGCGAAGTCGGACGGGTGGTCGAAGCGGCGCGCAGCGTGCTGCGACCGTCCACTGTGGACCTTCAACAGGTAAAGCGGGTGATTGTGCTGCGCAGCCGCGAGGGCTTTGTCGAGGCATTTGGCGCCGCGCTGATTGCCCGAGTGGCGGCGGCGGCGCCAGGGATCACGCTGCGATTCGTGCCCAAGCCGGACAAAGACGCCGGCGGTTTGCGCGACGGCCGGGTCGATCTGGAAACTGGGGTGGTCGAGGGGACGCCGGGGCCGGAACTCAGGGCGCAGGCGCTGTTTCACGATCATTTTGTCGGGGTGATGCGGCTGGAGCATCCCATAGGTGCAGCGGGGTTTTCGGCGGCGGGCCATGTGGTGATCTCGCGGCGCGGGCAGGATCATGACGTGCTGGATGCGGGCCTGACGCAGTCGCGGCGGATGGCGGCGGTGGTCAGCACCTATGCCGAGGCGCTTGCTCTGGTGCGGGGCAGCGACCTGATGTCCTGCGTGCCCGAACGACTGACCCGGGCGCTGCGCCACGGGGTGGCGAGTTTTGCGTTGCCGGTCGCGGTGCCGGGGATCACGCTGTCGCTGCTCTGGCATCCGCGTCAGGACGCCGACCCCGCCCATCGCTGGCTGCGCAACGTCGTGCGCCAGGTCTGTCAGGGCCCGACGCCAGAGCTACCGGTGTGAACCGCCCACAAGGTTCAGTGTTTTCGCCCTTGCAATGCCCGACCCATACGACTAAATCCGCCCACAGTGGATCCATAGCTCAGCTGGATAGAGCATCAGACTACGAATCTGAGGGTCGGG
>JBDTQR010000045.1:0-24434 GCA_039932095.1 bacterium
TGGGATTCCGACGGTGATCTGCGGGCCGGGCTCGATGGCGCAGGGCCACAAACCGGATGAATATGTCAGTGTCGAACAGATGGAGCGGTGCGAGGCGATGCTGGCCGCATTGGTCGCGCGCTGCGAGGCTGGGTTCTGACCCCGGGGGCAATTTTTTTCGCGAACAAATGCGCTCCACCCCGACGGCATGGCCGCGCCAGACCGCCGTGGTGCAGGCAGACATCCCGAATTCTTCGCAGAAAAATTGTCCCGTCTGCCGGTCAGTCGTAAAATGGCGTCATCTGCGCCACGATCACGGCGTTCTCGGCCAAGGCACGATCCATCAATTTGCGCTCGTCGGGGTCAATCTCATCGCCCGACCCCAGCCGCTCGTCCAGCGTGCCATAGCCAGAGACGTCCAGCGGGGCAAGATCGGCCTCTTTCAGTACCGCCACCGTTTCACGCACCGCCTCGGCCTCATCGACACCGCTGGCATAGATGATCAACGCCGCCCCCGTCGCCTTGTCGGGCAACCCGTCGCCCTTCTTGCGGCCAATCTCCACCACGAGGGTGAACACCTGCTGCGGCCGTTTGACCTTGGCAACCGGCGGTTCCGGCTTGTCGTCCATCCCGCTTACCCTCTCAACCGCCATCGGCTTTCAGCCCGGCCGCCACGATACCGGCCACTGCCGCCGCCTCGTCATTGTCGGAATTGTCGCCTGAAATACCGACCGCCCCCAGCACCGCGCCGGTCTCGGACCTTATCAGCACGCCGCCCGCAACCGGCACCAGACCGCCTGCGACATGCGCTGCACCGGCAAAGAAATGCGGCCGCTCTACCGCCATCACGCCAAGCCCACGTGACCCGACGTTGAAGGCCAACGCCCCCGAAGCCTTGCCACGGGCAATCTCGAACCGTTTCAGGCTGGAGCCGTCTTCGCTCGCCGCCGCCACAACCGAGGCCCGCGCGTCCAGCACCACCACCGTCAAGGGCCGCATTGACGCCGTCCGGCCATGGGCCAGCGCGACTTTCACGACGTTCTGTGCCACTTCAAGGTTCAGCATTGTCCGCACTCCTTTGCCCGACCGGGCGCATTCCTTAACGCCCAGTTAATTTCGCGAGATCAACCCATTGATTTCGCAACAAACTTTAAACCGTCCAGATCCGGTCACCCTAATCCCGCAGCAACTCATTGATCCCGGTCTTGCTGCGGGTCTGCGCATCGACCCGCTTCACAATCACTGCGCAATAGAGGTTGATGCCGCCCTTTGATGGCATCGACCCGGCGACGACCACCGAATAAGGCGGCACCTCTCCATACATGACCGCACCGGTTTCCCGGTCGACAATCTTGGTCGACTTGCCGATAAACACCCCCATGCCCAGCACCGAGCCTTCGCGGATGATGCAACCCTCCACCACCTCGGACCGGGCACCGATGAAACAATTGTCCTCGATGATCGTCGGCCCGGCCTGCATCGGCTCCAGGACGCCGCCGATCCCGACGCCGCCCGACAGATGGACATGTTTGCCGATCTGGGCGCAAGACCCGACCGTGGCCCAGCCGTCGACCATCGAGCCCTCGTCGACAAAGGCCCCGACATTCACGAACGACGGCATAAGCACGACATTCTTGCCGATATAGGCCGAGCGGCGGACGATGGAACCCGGCACGGCGCGAAACCCGGCCTCGCGCCACTGGTTCTCACCCCAGCCGTCAAACTTTGACGGCACCTTGTCCCACCATGTAGCCGCGCCATTGCCGCCCGGGATAACCTCCATATCGGTCAGCCGGAACGACAGCAGCACGGCCTTCTTGGCCCATTGGTTGACGTGCCAATCGGCGCCATGTTTCTCGGCCACCCTGAGATCGCCCGAGTCCAGCGCCGTCAGCGTCGCCTCGACCGCCTCACGGACCTCGCCGCCGGTGGCCGAGGTCACCATTTCGCGCGCGTCCCAGGCTTCTTCAACGACACGCTCTAGCTCGGCATAAGGATGCGGGGCGGTATAGGTCATCTGGCGGGCTCCTCTGGCTTTGCCGCCCTATAACCTTCCCGGTCCGGCCATGCAATCGCGGCTGGTGTGGGGGGCCGGCAAGTCCCGCCCGGCACTAGAGAATGAAAAGGTCGCTGGCGTGCAGCATTGGCATCCCGTCGAGCCGGGCGATCAAGACCTCGCCCCCGTCAAGCGTGCCATTGCTGTCCCAGATCAACTCTCCCTGTCCCACTCCGGCACTGCGATAGACGAACTGGCCCGCTGTCCCCGAAGCCACGTCGAGGTGAAACTTGCCGCCACCAACGGCCCCGAGACGCACGAGGCCGCCGACCAGCACTTGATTCAAGATGATCCGGTCGCTGCCTGACTGCATGTCGGTGATCTCATCGCCGAGCGAGTCCAATCCGGCGAAATGAAAGACATCCGCACCGTCGCCGCCGGTCAGCAGGTCAATCCCGCGCCCACCGGAAATCCAGTCGTCGCCGCTGCCACCATCGACCGTGTCATTGCCGTCGCCCGCGTTGATCCGGTCAGACCCGCCCATGCCCGCAACGGTGTCATCGCCGGCATAGCCACGGAACAAATCGTGCCATTGGCCAAGGGTCACCGTATCGACATCGTCGCCGCCAAACACCCGGTAATGTTCAAAATGGCTGATCACCGACCCCGCGCCATCCACCGCCGCCTTACCCGTCACCTGCAAGGACAGCCCACCGACCCGGTAAGGCTGAGCCACCTCCAGCCAATCCTTGCCCGTCCCGCCATCCAGATGGTTCTCGGCACCTGTGCGGTAGCTGACCAAGTCGTCGCCCGCCCCAGCCTCGACCCAGTTGGCCCCGGAAAACACATCGATCGTATCGCCGAACTTGCCGCCGACGACCGTGTCATTGCCTTCATAGGTGGTGATGTTCAGCACTTCGAAGCCAGAGATGTTCATCGTCTGGTTGCCCGCCGAGGCTCCGGCGTTTGGGCCATTCAACACGACATGGGCGTCCGTAGTCACGCCGGCCGTGGCTACGGACGAACCGATGAAATGCATCCACAAGGTATCTTGCCCGGACCCGCCTTTCGCCGCGCCGCCAAGGTCGAAATAGACATGCACCACGTCGTTTCCGGCCCCACCGTACGAATAGTCCACCACATCGCCGCCGCCCAGTGTGTCATCGCCAGCACCGCCATACATCTTGCCGATGTTGCCGCTGTCAAAGTCGCTGGCGCTCATCACGTCATTGCCGTCGCCACCAAAGATGGTGTCGCTGCCGTAATAGCCCGAAAGCGAGTCGTTGCCCTCCTCGCCGAAAATCCGGTCATTTCCGACGCCGCCGACAACATAGTCGTTGCCTGCCAGGGCATGGATGATCACGTCCCGCTTGTTGCCATAGATCAGGTCATCATCGGGCGTGCCATTCTTGTGCGCGAAGGTCATTCGTCAATCCTCTGTCAAAATCCAAGGTCAAAAACCGGAAGGCTTTGAAAAGCGGTCGTGCTGTGGAAAGCAATTGGGCCCAGACTCAAATTCGCCCTGCGCGGACACTGGGGCCGCGGTCAAATAAAAGCAACAGCGATGACTACAGCGCCGATCAGTCTGTGGAAATGCGGCTGCTTTCCGGCCCATGACTTTCGACAAAGTCGATCATCCTTGGCAGCAGGATGCGTTGGTCATAGCGGTCCAGTGCGGTTTGCCGCGCTGCCGCCCGCAGGGCAAGGTATTTGTCGGGGTTGGCCAAGGCGTCTGTCAGTCTGGCTGACCAGCCCGCCACGTCGAGAAAGTCGACCAGCGAGCCGTTGACCCCGTCCGCGATCACCTCTTGCACCGGGGAGGTCGCCGAGCCTATGACATGCGCCCCGGCGGACATCGCCTCGATCATCGACCACGACAGCACGAAGGGGTAGGTCAGATAGGCATGGGCCCGGCCGGTCTGCATGATGGCGGTGAACTGATCGTACGGCACCTTGCCGAGGAAATGGACACGGCTGAGGTCCAGCTGGTCTTTCACCTCATCGAGGATCAGGTCTTTCCAGCCCTTCTGGTCCTTGGGAGCCGCGCCGTAGCTGACCTCATCCCCGCCGACGATCACCACCTGAGCGTCAGGCCGCGCCCGCAACACCTCGGGCAACGCCCGCATGAAGATGTGATAGCCGCGGTAGGGCTCCAGATTGCGGTTGACGAAGGTCAGCACTTCATCCCCCGGCTTGAGCTGGCGACCGTCGGGCAAGGTCACGCGGGCGTTGGGGTCAGGGCGCATCACCTCGGTGTTCACCCCGTCATGGATGACGGTGATCATCCTGCGCAGGGCCGGTGGAAAGGTGCTGGCCTGCCATTCGGTGGGGGCCAGCCCGGCATCGGCATGCAGCAGCGCCTGACCCAGATGGCCCGCCCGGCCCTGGGCAATCATCACCTGGTCGAAATTGGGCTTGGAAAACTCGGGATCAAAGCCGACGTCGGCACCACGCCCCTTGTAGTAGAACTCGGCATAGATCAGCAGTTTGGCCTCGGGCCAGATTTCCTTGAGAAACAGCGTCTCGCCCCAGCCGGAATGGCCAAAGATCACATCGGGGTAATAGCCACGCTGATCACGCAATTGCAGACCGGCGCGGGCAACGGTAACGCCGCGGTCCGACATCTGGATATAGTTGCGCCCCAGCCGTGTCGCCGCCGGGTCGATCTTCTGGTTGTCATGCTTGTATTTCAGCGTAGGAATGGCGCTTTCGCGGGTGTTCGCCAGATCGGTCAACGCCAGACATTCATGGCCGCGTTTCTGCAATTCGGGCGCGAGATACAGGAATTGGCCGGGGAAGTTCTGGTGAACAAACAGGATTTTCACGTAGTGTCCTCGCCAAAAGCCGCAGCCATCAGCGTTCTTGTATAGGCGTGCGACGGATTGGCAAAGACTGCGGCAGCCGGTCCGGCCTCAACCACGTCGCCCTGTTGCATCACCATCACCTGGTGCGACAGCGCCCGGACCACCCGCAGGTCATGGCTGATGAACACATAGGCAAGGCCGTATTTCACCTGCAAGTCGCGCAGCAAATCGACAATCTGCACCTGAACGGTCATGTCGAGGGCCGAGGTCGGCTCGTCCAGCACCACCAGTTTCGGCCGCAGGATCATCGCCCGCGCAATGGCAATCCGCTGCTTTTGCCCGCCCGAGAATTCATGTGGATAGCGTCCCATCGTGTCGGGATCCAGACCGACCTCCGCCATGATCCCGGCCACCATGTCGCGCCGGTTGCGGCCCGGCTCCAGCCCATGCACGCCCAGCCCTTCGGCAATGATGGCCTCGGCGGTCATCCGGGGGGACAGGCTGCCGAACGGATCCTGAAACACCACCTGAATGTCACGCCGGATGCCGCGCAGCGCCCGGGCGGAGAACGTATTCAGATCGCGGCCCATGAACAGCACCTTGCCGGTAAACGGCGTCAGCCTCAGGATCGCGAGGGCGAGGGTGGTCTTGCCTGAACCGCTTTCGCCGACCACGCCCAGCGTTTCCCCGGCCCTGACCGACAGATTGGTGTCATTCACCGCCTTCACATGGCCAACGGTGGTGCGCAGGAAACCCCGGGTGATTGGAAACCACACCCGCAGATGCTCAGTCTCCAGCACCACCGGCGCGGCCTCGGGCACTGGGGCCGGCAGGCCCTTGGCCTCGGCGGCCAGCAGGTTTCGGGTGTAGGGGTGTTGCGGGTTGTTGAAGATATCCGCCGTCATGCCCTGTTCGACAATTTCACCGCCCTGCATGACGCAAACCCGGTCGGCGATCCGCCGCACGATGGTCAGGTCATGGGTGATGAACAAAAGGCTGAGGCCTTCCGACCGTTTCAATTCGGCCAGCAGTTCGAGGATCTGCGCCTGGATGGTCACATCCAAGGCGGTCGTCGGTTCGTCGGCGATCAGCAGTTCGGGGCTGTTCGCCAACGCCATCGCGATCATCACCCGCTGACGCTGGCCGCCGGACAGTTGATGCGGATAGGCGGTCAACCGGCTTTCAGCGTCCCTGATGCCGACCTTCAGCAGCAATTCCAGCACCCGCGCCCGCGCCGCAGACCCCGACAGGCCCTGATGCAGCGCCAGACTTTCGGTGATCTGCTTTTCGATGTTGTGCAGCGGGTTCAGGCTGGTCATCGGCTCTTGAAAGATGAAGCTGATGTCATTGCCCCGAACCTTGCGCAATTCATTCTCCGATGCGCCAAGCATCTCGCGGCCCTGATAGAGCACAGAGCCCGACACCACGGCGCTGTCGGGCAGCAGTTTCACCGTCGACATCGCCGTCACCGACTTGCCCGATCCGCTTTCGCCGACCAGCGCCATGGTCTCGCCCTTGCCCACGGTGAAAGACACGTCCCGCACGGCGTGCGTTTCGGCGCCTTCCTGATGAAAGCGCACGTTCAGACCCTTGACCTCCAGCACCGTCGCTCCGGTCATCGAAAGGTCTTTCTGGGGTCAAATGCGGCGCGGACTCCTTCGAAGATGAACACCAGCAGGCTCAGCATGATGGCTGAGGTGAAAAACGCCGAAAACGCTAGCCAGGGGGCCTGCAAGTTCTGCTTGGCCTGCTGGGTCATCTCGCCCAAAGACGGCGACGACGATGGCAGGCCGAAGCCGAGAAAGTCCAGCGCCGTCAGGCTGGCAATGGTGCCGGAGATGATGAAGGGCATCATCGCCATGGTGGCGACGGTGGCGTTGGGCAGGACGTGGCGGAAGATAATGACCAGATCGGTGACGCCAAGGGCCTTGGCCGCCCGGACATATTCGAAATTCCGCGCCCTGAGGAATTCGGCCCGCACCAGCCCGACCAGTCCCATCCAGCCAAACGCCACCATCAGGGCGATCAGCAGCCAGAAGTTCATCGTCCACACCGCCGAGATGATGATGATGACGTAAAGTGTCGGGGTGGAGGACCAGATCTCGATCACCCGCTGCATGATCAGATCGGTCAACCCGCCGAAATAGCCCTGGATAGCCCCGGCGATGATGCCGAGGATCGAGGAGGAGATCGACACGATCAGCCCGAAACTGACCGAGATGCGAAAGCCGTAGATCACCCGCGCCAGCACATCCCGCGCCGTGTCATCGGTGCCGAGCCAATGATCGTGATCCGGCGGCGAAGGGGCAGCGCCGTGGACATTGTTGATGGTGTTGTAGCTGTAGGGAATGATCGGCCACAGGATCCAGCCCTTTTGATAGCCCTCGGTGCCGTCCAGCTTGCCCTGGTCCGACGCCGCGATCGTGTCTTGCGCGGTGTCAAAACAGGCTTCCAGCCCGCCAGTCTTGACCAGACATTGCAGCACCGGGTCGTGGTAGTTCGCTTCGGTCAGAAAATCGCCGCCAAACTCCTGTTCGGAATGGAACTTCACAAACGGCATGTAATAGCCGCCGCGATAATTGATCAGCAGCGGCCGGTCATTGGCGATCACCTCTGCCCCCAATGAGATGATGTAGAGCACGGAAAACAGGATCAGCGACCAATAGGCCCGCTTGTTCATCTTGAAATTGCGCCAACGGCGCTGGTTCAGCTTGCTCAACGCCATTGCAGCATCCTGACAGTGCAGACCGTGGTGTTCGGGCGCGCAGCGATGAAAGCCGTCAGGCTTGAAGAGCGCCGGGGTTGGGAAAACACGGCCATGCTAATCCCGCCGCTCGAAATCGATCCGCGGATCGGTCCAGACATACATCAGGTCGGACACGATCCCGATCACCAGCCCGATCAGGCCGAAGGCGAACAGGGTGCCAAAGATGATCGGATAATCCCGCTCCACCGCCGATTTGAACCCCAGCTGCCCCAGCCCATCCAGCGAGAAGATCGTTTCGATGATCAGCGAACCACCAAAGAACACCGAGATGAACAGCCCCGGAAAGCCGGCAATCACGATCAGCATCGCGTTGCGGAAGACGTGGCCGTAAAGGACCCTGCTCTCGGACAGACCCTTGGCCCGCGCGGTCATCACATATTGCTTCTTGATCTCATCGAGAAAGCTGTTCTTGGTCAGCAGGGTCAGCGTCGCGAAACTGCTGATGGTCGAGGCCACCACCGGCAGCGTGATGTGCCAGATATAGTCGCCCGCCCTGCCCAGCCAGCTCATCTGGTCCCAGCCATCCGAGGTCAGCCCACGCAACGGAAAGATCCGCCAATACGACCCGCCCGCAAACAGCACCAACAACAGAATGGCGAACAGAAAGCCGGGTATCGCATAGGCCGCGATGATCACGCCCGAGGTCCAGACATCGAAGCGCGAGCCGTCCGACACCGCCTTGCGAATGCCCAGCGGGATCGACACCATATAGGCAATCAGCGTCGTCCACAGGCCCAGCGTGATCGACACCGGCATCTTCTCAAGGATCAGCCCGACGACCGAGGTCGACCGGAAATAGCTTTGGCCGAAATCGAACTTCATGTAGTGCCACATCATGATGAAGAACCGTTCGACCGCCGGGATTTCCTCCTTGCGGCAGGCGTTGTCCTTTATCGTCGGTTTGCCCTGAAATCCCTCGGGGCAGATCAGCCGGGCAAAGCCGAACTCGACCTCCAATTGCGCCAGAAACTCCGGCGGCAGGCCGCGCGCGCCGATATAGCCGGTGTTGGCGTCGGTGGCCTGCTGCGATTGGCCCGCATCGGCGCCGTTGCCGGCGACCGCTTTCAGACTGTCACCCTCACCCTCCAGCCGGGCTGCGACCTGATCGATCGGTCCGCCCGGCACGAACTGGGTCAGGGTGAAGTTGATGATCATGATCCCCAGCAAGGTCGGAATGACCAGGAGGATCCGTCGTAAGATATAGGCACCCATCGGGGACTTTCTGTGTCAGGACGCCAGCTATTGCAGAACGCCCGCCGCCTTCAGCTTGGCCGCCTTGTCCGCGTCGTACCACCACAGGCTGGTCTCGCCCAAAGCGTATTTCGGCGGATTTTCCGGGCGACCGAAGATGTCGTAATAGGCCACGGTGTATTCGTTCTTGTTCCACTCCGGCACCCAGAACCTTATCGAGCGCAACACCCGGTCAAGCGCCTGTGTCGCCACGTCCAGATCTTCGCGGGTGTTGGCGGCCATCACGATGTCCAACAGCTTGTCCACCGCCGGATTTGACAGACCCATCCGATTGCGCGTCGAATTGTCAGCGGTTGATGACGCATAGGCCTGCTTCATGTCGGCCCCCGGCTCATAGGCGTTGACGGCGTTGCCGGTGATGATGTCGAAATCGAAATTCGGTGGATCGGTACGGTTGGTGAACTGCGCATCATCCACCATTGACAGCTTGGCATCGACGCCAAGCGCCTTGAGATTTTCGACATAGGGGTTGATCACCCGCTGAAACGCCGGGTTGGTTTCAAGGAATTCGACCGAAAGCGCCTCGCCCTGGGCGTTCTTGCGGATCCCGTCGGCACCAACGGCCCAGCCTGCGTCATCGAGCAACTTGGACGCCTTGCGCAGATTGGCACGGGTCAATTGGTTCGCCTCATCCGACACCGGCGCCATCACGGCGTCTTCGGTCAGGATGCTGGGATCGAGCAACTTTTCATCGACAAGGGGTTGCAGCAACGCAACTTCACCCGGCGCGGGCTTGCCCTTGGCCGCCATGTCGGTGTTGTCCCAGATCGAGTTGATCCGCGAATAGACGCCGTAGAACAGCGTCTTGTTCGACCATTCAAAGTTGAACATCAGGGCGATCGCCTCACGCACCTTGGGGTCCTGAAACTTCGCCTTGCGCATGTTGAACAGGAAGGCCTGACCGCTGGCGATGTTGCCGTTCGGGATTTCCGCCTTGATCGCGTAGCCGTTCTGGATCGCCGGGAAGTCATAGCCGGTCGCCCATTGCTTGGACGAGTTTTCGTTGCGGAAGGTATAGACCCCGGCCTTGAAGCCTTCGAACGCCGCATCCGGGTCGCCGAAATACTCGATCCTGATCTTGTCGAAATTGTTGGTGCCGATGTTCAAGGGCAGATTGTTGCCCCAGTAATCCGGGTTGCGCTTGTAGATGATCTGCTGACCGACCTTCATGCTGTCGAGAATGTAAGGCCCGGTGCCAAGGAAGAAATCGAGCGTGCTGTTTTCCAGATCGCGCTTGTTCTTCTCATAGTCCGCTTTGGAGAACACCTGAATCCCCCCCACCGTCGCTGGCAGGTCGCGGTAGGGAATGCCGGGCGCAAAGGTGAACTTGATCTTGTAGGGGTCCAGCACTTCGGCAGAGGCGACCTGATCGTTGAACACCGAACGGAATTCAGGAATGCCCTTTTCGCGGAACAGGTTGTAGCTGAACAGCACATCCTCGGCAGTCATCGGGCTGCCGTCCGAGAATTTCACGTCGTCGCGCAGATTGAAGATCACCCAGGACCGGTCTTCGGGATATTCCATCGTGGTGCACATCAGGCAATAGGCCGCGCCGACCTCATCGGCCGTGCCTGCCAGGATGCTTTCGTAAGGCGTGGTGCCGCTGCCTGCCGGATTGCCCTTGATCGAATACATGTTGACCGAATCAAAGGTGCCATAGGCCCATTCGGCGATTTCGCCGCCCTTGGGCGCGTCGGGGTTCACATAATCCAGATGCTTGAAATCCGCCGGATATTTCAGGTCGCCAAAGGTCGATATCCCGTGACTGATGATGATCTTCTGATCGTCTGCCCGGGCCTCGGTGACATAGGCGGCCAGAGCGATCATCGCCAGACCTGCCCCCCATCCCATGCCCGTCCGATGATCCGGAACTTTGACTGCAGCGGCTGACATCTGACGCATATCCACCCTCCATTGTTGGCATGCAGGCTAAATCGGAATGGGACCCGGCCACAAGTTGCGATTGCGTGAGAAGCCGTGAGCGCCAAGAAAAAGGCCGCCCGACTGGCGGGCGGCGCTGAATCCGGACGGTTTCAGCTTATTTCAGCGTCGCAAGATAGGCCACGACATTGGCGCGGTCCTTCGGTTCCGGCAGGCCGGCGAAGCTCATCTTGGTGCCTGGGACATAGTCCTTGGGCTTCTTGATGAAGTCGTAGATTTCTTCCTCGGTCCACGGCGTGTTGACCGACTTCATGCCGTCCGAATAGGAGAAACCGTCCACAGAACCGCGCGGCCGCCCGACCACTCCGTTCAGATGGGGGCCGGTGGCATTGGTGCCGTCGATCTTGTGACAGGCCTTGCATTTGCCAAAGGTCTTTTCACCCGCTGCCGCATCCGCTGCGGCAAACACTTCGGCAAAGGCCGGTTCGGCGGCTGCGGTGTCGGTTGTCGCCGCCTCGGCCACGGCAATCGAATAGGCCTGCTTTTCACCCTCGGCATGGCCACCTTCGCCAAAGCCGTAGATCGCCTCGGCCGCCCAGTTGCCGAACAGGAAGAGCAGCAACGCTCCGCAGACGCCACCGACTGTCTTGGTAATTGTCATCGTGTCGAACATGCAGCACCTTCCCTCAGGCAATGTTTGCGCCGTATCTACCCGCTTCCTTGTCAGGGTTTCAAGGTGTAGTAGCGCGACGAATTGCCCCTTGGGGGGCGTTTTTGTGCCGAGGCTGACCAAAATGTCCGATCGCATCGCATTTCAGGGCGAACTTGGCGCCTATTCACATCAGGCCTGCGAACAAGCCCGGCCCGGTTGCACGCCGGTGCCCTGCACGACATTCGAGGACGTGGTGGACCTGACGCGTTCTGGCAAGGTCGATCTCGGCATGCTGGCGGTGGAGAATTCGACCTACGGTCGGGTGGCCGACGTGCATTCTCTGCTGCCCAAATCCGGCCTGCATATCGTCGATGAGGCGTTTGTCCGTGTCCATGTCAACCTGCTCGGCGTTCGTGGTGCCCGGCTGGAGGATGTGACCGAGGCACATGGCCATGTGGTGATCCTGCCGCAATGCGCAGGGTTCCTGCGTGCGCATAACATCAAGGGCCGCGTCAGTTCCGACAACGCCCGCGCCGCGCGTGAGGTGGCCGAGGGCGGCGACAGGACACAGGCGGCACTGGCCAGTGAATTGGCTGCCGGGATCTACGGGCTCGACGTGCTGGCGCGCCACATCGAGGACAACGCCAACAACACCACCCGCTTTCTGCTGATGTCGCCCACGCCCGATCACGCACGGCGCTCCGACACCATGATGACCACCTTCACCTTTCGGGTCCGCAACATTCCCGCCGCGCTTTACAAGGCGCTTGGCGGCTTTGCGACCAATGGTGTCAACATGACGAAGCTGGAAAGCTACATGGTCGGCGGCTCGTTCACCGCGACCGAGTTCTATGCCGATATCGAAGGCCATCCCGAAGATGCTCCGGTGCAACGGGCGCTTGAAGAACTGGCCTATTTCACCACCGAACGCCATATTCTCGGCGTCTACCCGGCTGACCGTCGCCGCGACTGAACCCGCATGCTGCAACGCGCGCCAAATCTATGGCTTCGGACGCTGGCGAAACCGGTTCTCGATTTCCGTGGTCAGCAGCGCCACACGCTGGGCAAAACTGCGCTCCACCCGGGCCCGCGCCAAACGCAGCGACTGCACATAGATCCGGGCCGCGATGGTCTTCGGCTTTACGTCCAGCCGGACCTCCACCCGGGTCCGCTTGGCCGCAAGATCGAGGATATCGATCTGCACCACCCCGTCCACCAGCGACGACATACCGGTCAACGCCAATGCAGAGTGCGGCGTCATGGCGTCCAGTCGGATCGTCGCTGCACGGTCCTTGCCGCGGTAGCGGAACTCGGTATGCCATGTCATGCCCGGCGCCACGGTCTTCAGCTTGTCGACCCGCATCACGTCGGCGCCGCGCCGCATTGCCGCACGTTCCCAGCCGTCGAAATCGGTCAATTGCGCGAAAACGAACGCCGCAGGTGCCTCCAGATCATATTTCGCCACCAATTTCATGCCATTGCCCGTCCTGCCCCGTCAGGCCGAAATCATGGGCCGCAATTGCCCTGCTCCGCAAGGCGTCCCCAGCCGAAATCCGCTCCCCTGCGGCATTTCTGTGCCGGGGTCCCGGTCGGCACGCAGACCGGTAACCTGTTGCAGTGGAACCAGATATTTTCCATCAAGGGTCAGGTTGCTAGTCGAGCCGGTCGGCCAACCAGTTTGACATGATGAACTGCGCGATGGCACCCTTGCGGCTGGGCTTGATCAGAGGGTGATTGCCTGCAAACGCCGCAACCATCTCTTCCCGCGTGACCCAGCGGGCATCTTGCAACTCTTCAGGGTCCAGCGTGATCGCGTCGGTCAGCGCCTCGCCACGGCAGCCGATCATCAGCGAGGCCGGAAACGGCCACGGTTGGCTGGCGAGGTAGGACACCGCGCCCACCACCACACCGGATTCCTCGGCCACCTCACGCCGCACCGCCGCTTCGATGGTTTCGCCCGGTTCGACAAAGCCCGCCAGCAGCGAATACATTCCGTCGGGCCACGTCGGGCCACGTCCCAGCAGCACCGAATTGCCGCGGGTGATCAGCATGATCACCACCGGGTCGGTGCGCGGAAAATGCTGGGCCTTGCACGCCGGGCAAGAGCGCTGCCAGCCGGCATGGATCATCTCGGACCTTGCCCCGCAACTGGCGCAGAACTGGTGGCCGCGGTGCCATTCCAGCAGGGCCCGCGCCGTCGCCGCCAGTTCGGCATGACGCGGCGAAAGATCGGCCATCACCGCGCGCAATTCGTGGAAGGCATGGCTTTGCGGCAGGTCGGGGTGGTGCTGAAACGAAAGGTCAAAGAAACCGGCCTGTTGCGTGGTCGGCTCATCCGGCACCCAGGCCGAGATGTCCTGCAGGAACACCGGATGCCCGTCGTCTATCCCCAGAAAGAACGCTGTCTCGCAGGGTCCCGACAAGGCATGGCCTGCCGACAGAAAACCGATTGCCGTACTGTCCACCAGCAACGGTCTGCCACGCCAGAACAGCATCACCTGCGCAGAGGTCCACAGGTCCGCCAGGGCCGCCGGGTCGCGGCGCAGCGCCGCCGCTCGGTCCAATCCCGACCCGCCAAAGGTTACCGTCTCTGCTATCTTCATCTGTCGCCTCCGGCTTGGCGCTTGATGGCATGGATGACCGGGCAAAGCAAACCCGGCGCACCGCGGCTTCTTTGCCACCGTTGGTTGTAGATTTATCGCTTGCCGGATATTACCCTTTGCAGTATCGGCCCAATACGGCCCCATGGTGCCGGGCCATGCTGGGGTATCGCCTGGCACATTTTCCCGCAGGACATCAGATTTTTACATGGCGAAGGTCGTCAAGAAACGTGATGTTGCGCCGATTGTCCCTCTTGCCAATGCGGCCGGTCCCTTCAGCCTGCGGGTTTTGGCCACGTCAGACCTGCATGTTCATATCACCCCGTGGGACTATTACGCCGACCGCGCCAATGTCACATCGGGCCTTGCCCGCACCGCCACGCTGATCGCCGCTGCCCGGGCCGAAGCCGGGACCAGCCTGTTGTTAGACAATGGCGACTTTCTGAATGGCAGTCCGATGGGTGATCTGATGGCGTTGCGCGGGCTGGCGGATGAGGTTCATCCGATGATTGCCGCAATGAATGTACTGCATTATGACGCGGCGACTTTGGGCAATCATGAATTCAGCAACGGTTTGCCGTTTCTGCTTCACCATCTTGGCCGTGCCTCCTTTCCGGTCGTGTCGGCCAACATCGCCTACCGGCTTGGCGCAACTCCGCTGGAGGATCAGCCGGTCGTCCCACCCCGGATGATCCTCGACCGCAGCCTCACCGACGCGCAGGGCAATGCGGCTCAGCTGCGGATCGGGATCGTCGGCGTGCTGCCGCCGCAAACCACGCAATGGGACCGCCAGCAATTGAACGGTGCCGTCGTCACCCGGGACATTGTCGAAGCGGTCACCGCCCATGCCCGCAAACTCCGACAGGAGGGTGCAGATCTGATCATCGCTCTGTCGCATTCCGGCATCAGCCCCATGCTCCCCAGCGCCGGGATGGAAGATGCCACCGTCGCGGTTGCGGCGATCGCCGATGTCGATGTAGTGATCGCAGGCCACACCCATCAGGCTTTTCCGTCGCCGGCCTTCGCCGCCGCGGAGGGGATCGACCCGAAAAATGGCCTGCTGTGGGGCAAGCCTGCCGTCATGCCGGGGTTTCACGGCTCGCATCTCGGGGTGATCGACCTTGATCTGCATCGCCACAGCGATGGTAACTGGCAGGTCACCGGCTCGCGTGTCGAACTTCGCCCGATTGCCCGCCGTACCCGGTCTGGCCGGGTCATAGCCCAGTCGCGCAACGCCACCGGGATCATGTCCCTCACCAAAGCGGCTCACCGCGCCACCCGCGACTGGGCTGCAGCCCCGCTGGGGCGGATAGAAACGCCGCTGCACAGCTATTTCGCCTTGGTCCAGCCATCTGCCGCCATCCGGGTCATCGCCCGCGCTCAGGCCGATTATGTGATGCGGCGGCTGCAGGGCGGCCCATACGCCGATCTGCCGGTCTTGTCGGCCACCGCGCCGTTTCACGCTGGCGGTCGCGGCGGGCCAGACAATTACACCGCCATTGCCGCAGGTGATCTGGTGATGCGCCATGCCGCCGATCTGTACCCCCATCCCAACACCATCGCCGCAGTTCTGGTCACCGGGGCCGATCTGGCGCAATGGCTGGAGCGCAGCTTTTCGATCCATCATCAGATCCGGCGCGGCGCGGTTGAGGCCCTGCTGATCAATCCGCTTTTTCCCAGCTTCAACTTTGACCTGATCGAGGGGCTGGACTGGACCGTTGATCTGACCGTCCCACCGCAATTCAACAGCCATGGCACAAGGATCGGCGACGGCCCTGCCCGCATCCAGGCGCTGACCTATCGCGGCCAGCCGGTCGATCCCCGTGCCAGCTTCGTTCTGGCCACCAACAGTTACCGCGCGGCGGGCAGCGGCGGCTTTTCGGGTGCCACGCCGGATCGCATCATCCTGGTGGATCCCGAGTCGAGCCGTGGCGTCCTGCGCCACTACATCACTGCCACCGGCACCATTGCGCGGGCCGACCCGCCGAACTGGCGCTTTGCGCCACTGGGGGCCAGCGTGGTGTTCGACAGCGCCCCCGCCGCCGCCGACTTCCTTGACGACCTGTCACCAATGGCCGGAACCGCGCTGCAAACCACGCCCGAGGGATTCCGCCGCTTTCGTCTGCGGCTCTGATCCTGTAAGCCAGCCGCAATTGCTGGAGCATGCCGATGTATGACGCCCTTCTCTTCGATCTTGACGGCACCTTGGTCGACACCGAAAGCCTGGCCGTCACCTCGGGCCATGCCGCCTTTGTGGCTGTCGGCCATCCGGTCAGGATCGAGTTTCTGCACGGTCTGGTCGGCATGGACGGGCCAAGCTCGGCAAAGATCATCCTCGAACACCGTCCGGCGGTCAATATCGATGCGTTGGATGCCGCCTGGCGCACGGGTTTTGCCGCGGCCATGGCGCAGGGTCTGACCCTGAAACCCGGTGTCACCGAACTGTTGGCCCAGGCACTTCACCTGCCCCGCGCGCTTGTCACCTCATCGCGCCGCGCCGATGCCCACAAGAAGCTGGGCATGGTCGGATTGGAGCGCAGTTTTGCCCAAGTGGTGACGGTCGATGACGTGACCCGCGCCAAGCCGCATCCCGACCCCTACCTGCTCGCCGCCTCGTTGCTGGGCGTCGCCCCGTCGCGCTGTCTGGTGTTCGAAGACAGCGAGGCCGGCGCCGAAGCCGCCCATTCGGCTGGCTGCGTCGTCGTGCAGGTGCCCGATGTGGTACCAAGTCAGGGCCGCTGGGCGCACCATCTCGCCGTCGATCTGCTTAGCGGGGCGCGGCTGGCGGGGCTGATCTGACCAACCCTGCCGGTGCGGACCGATCGCCACGGGTCTTGACCGCTACAGCGCCAGAACCTGCGCCGGGTCCAGCAGCCACGGCGCGATGATCCCGCAGGTGTCGGCGAGCGGCAACAGGCAGCCTGGCACCTTCAACCCGATCACCTGCCGCATGAAATCGGCGCGGGCGGTGCAGCGGGCCAGCACTTCGGGGAAATGATCTGCAAGCGCGCCTTGCAGCGCCGCATCCGCGATCACATAGCCGTCTTCCATCCGGGTCGAGCCATAGACCGGATGACCCGGAATGACATCCATCTGCAGCGCCATGCCCGAAGCCAGCACATCGTCCGACCCCTCATAAATCGGCGAGGACAGCCATTCGTCCAGTCCGATCAGATGGCCCGGATTGAGCACCACGCCGAACAGATCGAAGGGCAGCGCCGCCTGCATCGCCGTCCAGACCTCGCCACCCCCAACGCCCGGCCGCATCAGGCTGCACCATGTCGACATCGCTGCGAGATAGGGCCCGGCAAATACCTCCAGATAGTCCTGCGCGCCCAGCGGCAGATCGGCTTCCCCCATCGCGGCCCAGCCCGACCGACAGATGTTGGAGCCCCAGTGACTGACGTTGAACGACAGGGGCGAGCCGCGGCGGATCACTTCGCCGGTTGGCCCCGACAGGCCCTGCGCCGCGCGGTCGCCAGTCGCAAAAGTCGCATGACAGCCAAGTGGCAAGCCGCCGACTCGCGCCGCCTCGAAAGCGGCAAAGTCGCTGATCCCGTCGCGCAGGCCAAAGGCCATGCGGCGCAGGGCGGCGGCGGCCATGTGATTCGAAAACTCCAGCCGGGCAATTTCTGCCGCATCCACCCGCGCCCGCAAACCGTAGGCCGGATGCATCATCAGGTCGGTGGCATTCTCGACCCGTCGCGCAATGGCCCTGAGCGGGTCGGCGACAAAGGCCGGGATGTCGAGCGCGGTGGCCGGGTCGTCAACCTCCTCTGCCCCGAACCACTTCCACCCGACGGCCCCCACCAAAGCGACCGGCACCACCTCGGCCAGGATATCCGCCAGTCGCCGGGTTCCGCGCGGCTGCGACGGCAACGACAGGCTGGCACAATGCGCGACGCGGACATCGCCCGCCGCGACCAAAGGCGAAATCGCCGTATAGGACAGACATTCGTTGCCGGCGATCAGCAGCGCGTCGGTCGGGGAAACCACCAGCACCGCCTCTTCAAAACGCGGGTCGAAGCCGGTCAGCCAGTGGATATTCGCCGCGTGTTCGCGGTCGCCATAAACCACCACCGCCGCCAGCCCGCGGGCACTGGCCACCCGCCGCAACGCTGCCAGCCGCGCCCGGCATTCCACCAGCGTCAGCGCCGGTGGCAGGTTTGCAATGCCGAAATGCGGCCAGTCCATGCGGATAAGATGTGCCATCGCGTCCTCCTGCGTCCTGCCACGCTAATCCCGCCGCTGCGCCCTGTCACCCATCTTGCGGATCCCCCGATCCCGGCCTATATGACGGGAGAGAGGTTGGCGCGGGCAGGTGCCTCGCCAACCCGGTCAGGTCCGGAAGGAAGCAGCCGTAACGAGCCCCACTTGGGTCGTTGTCAGCCTCTCACCTAGTGTCGCAATCCCAGCTGGAGGACAGATCATGGCAGAGCTTGCATCCCTCCGGGCGGGGTTGATCTGAGCCTTACGCTCAGCCTCCTCGCTCATGACGTTGCACCGGTCGTCCCGTGACGACCAATCCCAACTCATCCGAGGATACCCCAGTGATGAATTCCCCGCTTCTGGCCGATCTCGGCTGGACCCCCGATTTTCTGCGCCAGCTGGAACTGGACGAGATCGGCACGACCACTCCCGCCCGGGTGACCGGCGTCCACCGCAACCGGATCGAGGTGCTGACCGGTGACGGCCCGCTTGATCTGATCCCGGCCTCTGACCTGAATACCGGCACCGTCGCGGTTGGCGACTGGCTGCTGGCCCGGGACGGCGTTGCCCTGCGCGTGCTGGAGCGCCGCACCGAACTGGCCCGCAAGGCCGCCGGAACCGCGGTGGCCCGCCAATTGATCGCCGCCAATGTCGACACTGCGCTGATCACCTCATCCTGCAATGGCGATTTCAACCCGGGTCGTCTGGAACGCTACCTCGTTCTTTGCGCCTCTGCCGGGATCGAGCCGGTGATCGTGCTGACCAAGGCCGACACGTGCCCGGACCCCGAGGACTATCTGACCGAGGCCCGCGCCATGCAACGCGGCCTGGCGGCAGTTGCACTTGACGCCCATGCCGGCACCGTGCGCCAAGACCTGTCCGAATGGTGTCGCAAGGGCCGGACGGTGGTGCTGCTCGGCTCCTCCGGCGTCGGCAAGACCACGCTAAGCAACGCGCTGACCGGTGGCTCGGCGGCGGTGCAGGGCATCCGCGAGGACGACGCCAAGGGTCGCCACACCACCACCGCCCGGTCTTTGGTGGCGATGGCCGACGGTGGCTGGCTGATTGACACCCCCGGCGTGCGCGAGTTGCAGCTGACCGATGTCGCCGACGGCATCGACATCCTGTTTGACGACCTGACCGCGCTTGCCCTGACTTGCCGCTTCACCGATTGCAAACATGAGGTGGAACCGGGCTGTGCCGTGCAGGCGGCGATTGCGGCAGGTGAGCTTGATCCCGGGCGGCTACACCGCTGGCAGAAACTGCTGCGGGAGGACCGGTTCAACAGCGAGACGATCCACCAGGCCCATCAACGCAACCGCAGCTTTGGCAAGATGCACCGCAAGATCGGCGACAAACGCAACCCGGAACGCCGGCGCTAGACAATGCCGCGCAAATTTTCTGCGAAGAATCACATCCTTGAATTTTCGCAGAAAATTCGCGCGGCGCCTGCAGACCCCGCTTCACGCGACCAACCGCGTCAGCGCCATCACCAGCCGGTCCACTCCAGCCATTGTCGTCACCGCTCCCGGTGACAGCCGCAGAGTCTGACCTCTTGCGTCGGTCGTGATGGCTTGCGCCCTCAGTTTGGCGACCACGTCTGCCGCCACCAGCCGGTCCGGCAACCGCAGCATCACCGACCCGCCGCGCTTGTCCGGGTCGCGCGGCGACACCAGGGCCAGTCCCAGGTCGTCCGCCATCGCAAGGATCCGCACCGACAAGGCCCGATTGTGCGCCAGCAGCGCCGCCTTGTCCTGCCCGGCATGCCAATCCATCGCCGGCAGGCTGGCCAGTGCCGCCATGACCCCCGGCGTGCCATTGTCGTACCGCCGGATATCCGGCGCATAGGCGAACCGGGTGATGTCCCAGTTGAACGGATTGCTCTGGCTGAACCAGCCCCTGAGTTCGGGCTGGCAATGCGGGATCAGCCGTGGCGAGACATACAGCACCCCGGCCCCCGGCGTGCCGCACATCCATTTCAAACTGGTGGTGACGGCAAAGTCCACCTCGGGCGCGCCGACATCGAACGGAATCAACCCCGCGCCCTGTGTGATATCCACTCCGATCAGCGACCCCATCTGCCGTCCCCGTGCCACCATCTGGCCAAGGGCGATCCGGTGCGACGTGGTCGACGATACCCAGGTCAACAGCGCCAGCCCGACATCCGGGGTCCAGGCGTCCAGAAAATCCTCATCCTCGACATAGGACGCACCCTGTCGCAGCGGAACGGTTTTCAGGGTAAAGCCATGCCGCTGCGCCATCCCGGCCAGCAGGAAATGGTTAGACGGAAAGCAATCAGCCCCGACCAGGACGGTCTTGCCAGCAAGATGCGCTGCGGGTAGGGAAAGCAGCAAGGTGTGAAACGCCGAGGTGACGTTTTCCAGCGTGGTCACCGTTCCCGGAGCCGCGTTCAAAATAGCGCGCCAGCGGTCGATGAATCGCTGCCGCCGCTCCAGCACGTATTGCCACTGACCGTCGTCGCCGGTGCCCCAGACCACGGCAAACTCGGCCATCGCGCCGGCAATATCCCGTGCCTTGCCGGGATATTGGCCGATGGAGTGATAGAGGAAATAGGCATCTGACATGGGCTGGCTCCGCTGCTGGACCAAGGGCTAACACCGATCCCGGCCCCCGACCAGATGCCGTGTCTTGCCGCGCCGCAGCGCTTGCGGCAGAGTAGGCCAATGATTTATCACCGCCCCGTCCAGATTGAATTCAACCACTGCGACCCCGCCGGGATCGTGTTCTTCCCGCGCTATTACGAGATGGTCTCTTCGGTCTGCGAGAATTTCTACAAGGACGTCACAGGCTACAGCTATGCCAGGATGATGGCCGCCCATCAGGGCGTGCCCACCGTCCGGATGGAGACCGACTTCCACGCCACCGCCCGCCTCGGTGACGTGCTCGACTTCCGGCTGGAAGTTGAACGGCTGGGCCGGTCCTCAATCACCGTGGTGGTTACCGCCTGGACTGACCACAACCGCTTGACCGTCAAGATGACCCAGGCCTTTGTCGAAGGCTTGCGTGCGGTGCCCTGGCCAGAGGAGATCCGCAGCCGCATCCAGACTTTCATGGCGGCACCGTGAAGATCCGGGCGGTCAGGGCCACCCCGGTCAACATCCCGTTGCGGGCGCCGTACCGCTTCAGCTATGGCTCCACCGCCTCGCTGACCAAGACCGTGATCGAGATCGAAACCGAGGATGGCGTGGTGGGTCTTGGCGAATGCGCCGATGGCAACCGCGCGGTTGAGGTGCTGGCACTGGCGGACCGGCTGATCGGTCTGGACATCCGTGCGATCAATACCGCTGAAGCCCTGGTCGTTCCCGGCATGGCCTACACCCCCTGGGGCAATGTCGCGGGTGCGCGGCGGCTGTTTGGCGGCATCGAAATGGCAATGTGGGACGTGCGGGGAAAGACCGTAGGGGTGCCCCTGGCGCTGCTCCTCGGTGGAGCGGTGCGTGAGGACATTGCGTTGACCGAGTATTTCAGCTTCCGCCTGCCCGGCGTCGATCCGGGTGAGGCCTCCGCAATGGACATTGCCCGCTACTGCGCCCGGATGGTGGAACAGCACGGCTCGACAATCTTCGAGGGCAAGGTTGCGACCGTCGCGATGGCAGACGAAGTGACAATGCTGCGCGAGATTCGCGCGGCGATTGGTGACTGCGAGATCCGGATCGATGCGAATGGTGGCTATACATTGCCCACCGCCCGGTTGGCGCTGCGGGCGTTCTCGCCCTTTGGCATCGCGTGGTTTGAGGAACCCTGCGAAAGCTATGAGGAAATGGCCGCCCTGCGTGGACATAGCGATATCGCCTTCTCCAGCCACCGGATCGATCTTGCCAAGGCGGTACAGCTGGGCAGCCCCGACGCTATCGTGACCAATCTGAACGAATTGGGTGGCATTGCGGCCACCGTGGCGTTCATCAAGGCGGCGGACCGGTTCAATGTCGGCTTCCGCTTTCATTCCGGCGAAACCGGGGTGGCTTCTGCCGCCTATCTGCAGGTCTCGGCGGCGGTCGAGGCGGTGCGAGATGCCAGCCAGACCCTGCTGCGCTGGTACGCCGACGATGTGATCGAAGGCGGGCCGCTGGTGCCGCATCACGGCAAGATCCGGCTGCCTGACGGTCCGGGTCTGGGTGTGACACTGGACGTCAAGGCCCTGGCGCGCTGCCATCAGCGCTTCCTCGCTGAGGGTCCGTTTCCGTCCGGCGTCAAAGGTGAGGGTTACGGCGGTCGGTTCCGCAAGATCTGAAAACCGCGCTCAGACTGGGCCAGAGTGGGGGGGCGTGCGGATCAAACCCCGTAATAATTGCGGTACCACGACACGAATTCGGCGATCCCGTCCTTGATCGCGGTCTTTGGCGCATAGCCGGTCAACCGCTTCAACAGATCGGCATTGGCCCAGGTCGCATGGACGTCGCCCATCTGCATGTCCATGTAATTCCGCGTCGCCTTCTGGCCCAGACAGTCTTCGATCGCATCGACGAAATCCAGCAGCTTCACTTTGTCGGAATTACCGATATTGACCACGCGGTAAGGGGCCGCAGGCGACAGGCTGTCACCCTCGACCGGTTCGGCGATGCCGGGCAGCGGTGGCACGGCGTCGATCAGCAGACGGATGCCGCGCACCAGATCGGTCACATAAGTGAAATCGCGGTACATCTCGCCGTGGTTGTAGATGTCGATCGGCCGGTCGTTCAGAATGGCATCGACGAATTTATAAAGCGCCATGTCGGGGCGGCCCCACGGGCCATAGACCGTGAAGAACCGGAACATCGTGGTCGGAATGCCCCACAGATGGGCATAGGCATGGCCCATGCACTCGGTCGCCTTCTTGGTCGCGGCATAGATCGTCAACTGGCTGTCGGCCTTGTCGTTTTCGCCAAACGGCATCACCTCATTCGCGCCGTAGACCGACGAGGTCGATGCCATCAGCAGGTGCCCGACCTTGAGCCGCCGCGCCACCTCCATCACGTTGAAGGTGCCAATGACGTTGCTGTCGATATAGTCACGCGGCGCTTCAAGGCTGTAGCGGACCCCGGCCTGGGCGGCCAGATGCACGATGACCTCGGGCTGAAAATCGTCCGCCACCCGGTCAAGCGTCTCGCGGTCCTGCAACAGCGCCTCTGTGCCAGAGAAATTGGGGTTTTGCAGAAGGATCTGATGACGGCGCTGTTTCAGGCGAACGTCGTAGTAGTCTGACATTCCATCATAGCCCTGAACCCGAAACCCCTCGTCCAGCAGCAACCGCGCCAGATGAAAGCCGATGAACCCCGCCGTGCCGGTAACCAGAATCTTGCGCATCAAACCCTCCAGACCCCGCCCTGCATGGCGTATGCCCAGCCACTTGGCAAGCGGGGCGGAGGTAAAGGGCACGTGCGGTCACGGGGTCTCGGGCGTCACCTCAGGGCAACTGGATAGCCCTAGCTATCGGAAGGCTGGAGGTAGGTTTCGCTGTGCGCGTGGCACTCCCAACCCGCTTTGCCGCGCAACCAGGTCGAACTGTCGGCCGAATGCAGATCGGACGATTTGCCGTCCATCACGACCTTCTGCTTCACCTTGTAAGCGATGATCGCCACGTCAGGCGTCGGCACGACAACCTTCACGTCCTCAAACGCGTAGGACTGCAGTTGCCAGTTGCCATCTTCGGTCATCTTTCCCATCTTGGTCTTTTCAATCGCCCTGACCCCCGTTGCGCCGGTCACGAGGCTGGTCTTGCCGGACAGCGCTGAGGCGGCCGAACCGTCCTTGGCCTTCATTGCGTCCCAATAGGACTTTTCGAGTGCGATGACTTCCGATTGAGTAGGGGCTGAATGTTCCATTTTGGTTTCTCCTTGGTGTGGGCGTTTAACGCGGAAGCCCCAAGAAAGGTTCCCTTTGGCCAGACGAACCGCCAGCGACGATGACAGGAAGCCAGCCGTGTTGCAGCCCGCGCCATCCCATTCGCATCCCATGTCGTTTTTCGCCCCCAATGGTCGGCCCTCCTTGCCCCCCGCCGCCCGGTTGAGGCACATATGAGCCAAATCCATTTCGGAGTCGTCCTGATGAAAACCCATGTCAAAGCTCTGGTCGTCGGCGGAGGTGCCGTTGGCACCGGGATCGCCTATCATCTGGCCAAGGCGGGCTGGGATACCATGCTGGTCGAACGCGACGAGCTGACGTCAGGCTCCACCTGGCACGCGGCCGGGCTGCTGCCCCTGTTCAACATGGGCTATGCCACCACCCATATCCACAAATACTCGGTCGATTTCTACAAAGGGCTGGAGGCGGAGACCGGGCTGAACCCCGGCTTCTA
>JBDTQR010000046.1:0-24314 GCA_039932095.1 bacterium
GGCCTATGGGCGTGAGTTTTCCGAGAGTGAAATGCGGGCGGGGACGCCGGTTTGCGTGCTGGGCACCACAACCGCCGAGGCGCTGATCGGGCCGGGCAATCCGGTGGGGACGACAATTCGAGTTGGCAAGATATCCTGCGATGTCATAGGCTTGTTGGCCAAACGTGAAGCGTCGAGCTTTGGTCAGGATGACAATGATGTGGTGATCATGCCGCTGAAGGCGTTTCAGCGGCGGATATCGGGCAAGACCGATGTGCAGGCGATCTCGGTGACCTTTGCCGACAACGCGACGGCCGAGGATGTGACGGCGCAAATCTCTACCATCATGCGCGAACGGCGTAAGCTGAGCGGTGACCAGAACGACAATTTCAATGTGTTCGACATGAAACAGATTTCCTCGATGCTGACCGGGATCACCTCGGTGCTGACCGGGTTGTTGTCGGCGGTTGCGGCGATCAGCCTGCTGGTTGGTGGCATCGGCATCATGAACATCATGCTGGTTTCGGTGACCGAGCGGACGCGGGAGATTGGCATTCGGATGGCCGTGGGGGCGACCGAACGGCAGGTGCTTTTGCAGTTTCTGGTCGAGGCGATCGTGCTGTCGCTGATCGGCGGCATCTTGGGGATTCTGTTGGGGCTGATGCTGGGGGCTGCGGGGTCCTTTGCGCTGAACATCGGTTTTGTGCCGGATTTCAGGGTGATCGTGGCGTCGTTCATCTTCTCGGCGTTTGTCGGCGTGGTGTTCGGGTTTTTCCCGGCGCGGCGGGCGGCGCGGCTGGACCCGATCGAGGCCCTGCGGCATCAGTGATCACACTGCGTGGACCACTGCGGCGACGGCGATGCCTGCCAGAGTGGTCGCCAGAAAGCGCAGGCCCGAGTCCCTGCGACCCACCCAGATTGCCAGCACGGCCTTGGAGCAGGAGTTGACTGCCACGGCGATCAGGATCGCCGTCGCCGAGACTTGCAATGTGACCGTGGCCTGAGCGGCGGATACCGTGATGGCGTCGACATCGGCGATGCCGGAAATTGCCGAGACGACATAGAGGCCCGCCGAGCCGAACTGGCGCTGCACAAGGCCGGAGACCAGCAGCACCACGGCGATCAGCAGCGCCATGCGAAGCGCGCCGAACAGGTCGAGTGGGCTGCGGATGCCGAGGGTGGGCATGGTGGTCTGGCTGTGAGCGCGGCTGAACCACAGGGCAAAGCCGGCATAGATCAACGCGGCGGCTGCCAGCGGCGGGGTAAGGACCGGCAACAAGGCGGGCTGCAGGACGGTTGCAATGACGATGACCCTGAGCAGCATGACGACAGACGCGATCAGCATCCCGGCGGTCAGCCACCGGGCAGGGGCATCCTTATGGGCCATCCGTGCCAGGCTGAGCGTGGTGGCGGTGGAAGAGGCAAGACCTCCGGCGGCGGCGGTGATCAGGATGCCCCAGCGTGGGCCAAGGCCGCGCACGGCCGCATAGCCGAGGAAGGACACCCCAGCCATCATCGTAGCCAGGATCCAGATCTGGCGCAGGTTCAACAGGCCCCAGGGATCGACCGGGCGCGAGGGCAGCAGTGGCAAGAGCAGGAAGGCCATGGCCAGCAGGATCAGACCGTCCCGGATTTCCACTGCCGTCAGGCCGTTGACCCAGGCGTGCAACGCCTCGCGCAAGGCCAGCAGGGCGGTGGCGACAATCGCTGCGGCCACGGCAACCTGCATGTCGCCAACTGCCGCCATCGTGCCCAGCAGGAAGGTCAACAGGCCAGCCAGTGTCGAGGTCACGCTGAGATCGGCGCTTGCCGCGCTTTCGCGCCATTCGAACACGGCGAACACCGCGGCAAAGCCCAGAAAGACCGCAGCGGTCAGCGCGACACCGAGGCTTTGGCCAAGGATGCCCGCGACACCACCGGCGAGGCCTGCGAGCGAATAGCTGCGGATGCCGGAAACACGGGGGTCGCTGCCATTGCCGCGCAGGCTCCAGCCGCGCTCGATCCCGGTCAGCAGACCGATGGCGAGGCTGACACCCAGACGCAGCAGGAGGTCGGTGTTATCCATGGCGCGATCTTCGGCGATTGTACAGCAGGGCGCAATGCAGCGCAGAACGTGGTTGCGATGTATCGTTATCCGATAATCAATATTATGTAATATTAAGGGTGCGGCGGAGCAGGTAGATATCCATGATCCAGCCATGCGCCGCCCGCGCCTTGGCCCGCGCTTGGACGATCTTTAGGCCCGTGGTGGCCAGATCACCGCTGAGAATGATCTGTTCCTTCATGCCGACATAAGCACCCCACCAGATGAAAATGCCTGACGGATCAAGCGACTGGAAGGCACAGTTGCCGTCGAGCATGATGGCCAGCGTCTCTGCGCCGTCCGGCCAGCCGTCCCGCAACTGGCGACCGGTGGTGATGGTGACGGCCGCGCCAATCTCGTTCAGCGGAATGGCATGGGCGGCGGTCAGTGCTTGCAGCGAGGTGATGCCGGGAACGACGGTGATCTGCACTGGCATCGGCAGACGCGCGGCGATCCTGAGCGTCGAGTCGTATAGCGACGGGTCGCCCCAGACCAGCAGCGCCACGGTCCGTGCGTCGGGATGCGCGGCGATGGTCAGGGCCCAAACCGTGGCAATGGCGTCGTGCCAGTCATTGACGCCCTGGTGGTAGTCCGGGTTATGGGCGTCGCGCACCGGCAGATCGAATTCTGCCAGCGTGGTCAATGGGTTGGTGATCACTTCTGCACAAATCTCCCGCCGAAGTTCGGCGAGATCGGCCTTGCCGCCTTTGCGCGGGATCAACACCAGATCGGCGGCATTCAGCGCCTTGACCGCCTGACGGGTCAGATGGTCAGGGTTGCCGGTGCCGATGCCGATCAGGTGCAGATGGATCATGTGGGCCGGGTCCAGAGCCAGCACGCAAGGCCGCCAAGGGTGAGCCAGGCCACGAGCCCTACCCCGAGGCTGCGCGCGGCGAAGCTGGCGGCGAGTTCAGGCGGCACGACGCCGGTAAACTGGTCCAGATGTGGTGCGCCGATGACATGGGGGATTGCCAGCAGGACGATTGCCGCAAGGCGTGGCAGAACGCCGTTTCCATAGGCCAGCAGCGCCAGACCGGCGGCTGTGGCCAAGGCAGTGCCGATCCACCAGATCTGCCTTGCCTGCAGCGGGGCTGCGTGGCCGCCGGGCAGTTCAGGCTCCAGCCCCATAGCCGGGGCCAGTTGGAAACAGGCGAAACCGGCGAGGCCCCAAAGCAGGCCGTGGCTTGGCGGGATGGCGATGCCAAACTGGTTCGCCATCGCGAATCCTGAAACGATGACAAGGCCGTAGCCGCAGTATGTCACCAAAGCTGCCAGGACGGATTTGGACTGCCGCAGGGCGAAGCTTTCTTCCGCATCGCCGTGCATATGGTCATGGTCGTCGGGCGCCGCGGCGTCGGGCGATTGGGTTGCTGTCTCGGTCGAGGCATGGTCGTGGTCGGCCGCAGGCGGCTGGAAATGCACCAGTTCGCCGGATTCGTAGCGTTCCGCCAAAAGGACATGATCCTCCTGGAAGGCGAATTGCAGGACGGTCACCAGACATGCCACAAGACAGCCAGCGATCAGCCCGCTGGCCAGCATGTGTTTGATCATGTTGTTAAACCTGCCTTAGTGGCAGGGAAATCCGGTCGAGTGGCGCATGTCATGGGCCGCATCATGCAGCACCGACGAATTGGCGAAACCGGCGAAGAACACCAGCGTGGCGCCGATAAGGGCGACCATCACGATGGACATCACGCCAGAGGCGGATTTGGATTGGCTCAGCGTTTGGTTCATTTCAGGCTCCTCATACCGTCACACCCGACGGCGTTACGCTTCTTTGCAAGGCCGGTCTCCTGACTCGCGGGTTGTGGCTGCTTTCCGCCTTCCCGGGGCCCATCTTGCGAGGGGCATGACCCAGTGGCATGTGGAAAGCCGCTACCGCTTACAGTCGCGGGGGCGGTTGAGGATCAGGTGCCTGCAGCGGTCCACCCTACCCCATTCCCGTTTGAGCCCAGCCGCTTGCGCGGGTTCGGGCACCTTGCCGGTTCATTTGCCAGCAAGCGGGGCTTTCGGTCAAGGCGGAAAGCGGCAGGTTTGGGTGATCAGCGACAGATGCTGTCGATTAGCCCGGAATACGGGCGATGGCCTTGGTTCGCAGGGTGCCGAGCGGGCGGGCATCGGCCAGGTTGCCGTCTGGCGCGGCGGCGTAAAGCCGGGCAAAGGTGGTCAGATCGCCCAGGTCGGCCAGGTCAAGGTTGCCGAACAGATAGGCGGTCTTTTGCGGGGCGCGGAAGGCCACGGTAGAGGGACGGGTGCAGCCCGACATGCAATCGGTGGTTTTGACGGTGTAACCCGGCAGATCGGCCAGGGCGGCGGCGAGCGCCTGACCGGCAGCGCAGGTCTGGCAGATGGTGACGCTGTGGCTCATCCGCCCTGCCCCAACGGCCCAATCAGGATCAATGCCGGGCCGTCGCTGTCAGGCATCTGGTCGGCAAGTGTGGCGACGGTGGCGCGCAGGAAGGCTTGCGCCGGGGTCGAGACGCTTTCGGCGAGCAATGTCGGCGTGTCGGGCGGAAGTCCGGCGGCGATGAGTTTCAGGGCGAGGCCGGCAAAGGTGCGTTTGGCCATGAAGATGACGGTGGTGGCCGCCGGATCGGCGAGGGCCGCCATGTTCAGATCGGCAGGCAGCGCGCCGGTGACATCGTGACCGGTGATGAACTGCACCCGGCGGGCGGCCAGGCGACGGGTCAAGGGAATGCCATAGGCGGCGGCAGCAGCAGAGGCGGAGGTGACGCCGGGGATGATCTCGAAGGCGATATCATGGGTGCGGCAGGCGTCCAGCTCTTCCTCGAGCCGGCCGAATATCCCGGCATCACCGGATTTCAGCCGCACCACCCTGGCACCGGTCATGGCGTAATCGACCAGCAACTGACTGACGCTGGCCTGTTTCGGCGAGGCGCGCCCTGCTCTCTTGCCAACCCCCACCAGATCGGCCCCGGGCCTTGCCAGCGACAGGATCGGACCGGCGCTGAGGTCGTCGTACAGCACCGCATCGGCGGCGGCGAGGCAGCGTGCGGCCTTGACGGTCAAGAGTTCGGGGTCGCCGGGACCGGCGGACACGAAGGAGACGAAACCGGTCATGTAGCCTCGGCGATCAGGTGGAAGAAGGAGCCGGTGACGTGACCGCGCTGCGAGCCGGTTTCAGGCACGGCATTGCCCTCGGCATCGGTGACCCGGGCGAGCAGCCGGTCGGGTTGGGACAGGATGGTGGTGTAGTGAAATTCGTGACCGCGCAGGCGGTTGCCCGGGGCATGGCCGGGAATTGGCGCGATGAGGTCGGCGATCCGGTAGCCAAGATGCATCTTGCGACTGTGGAACGAGGTTTCCAGACCCAGAAGACCTGTCATGTCGTGGCGGTGGCCCTGTTTGTCGGTCAGACCAGTGCCGAGGACCATGTAGCCACCACACTCGCCGTGGATTTGTTTCGTCTTAGCAAAGGCTTGCAAGGACTTCTTGAAGTTCCATGCATTGGCGATCCGGCCGGCGTGAAGCTCGGGGTAGCCACCGGGGAGCCAGCAGATATCGGCGGTTGGGTCCGGCGCCTGGTCCGCGAGGGGCGAGAACGGCAGGATCTCGGCCCCTGCGGCGCGCCAGCCGTCGAGCAGATGCGGGTAGATAAAGGAGAACGCCGTGTCGCGGGCAAGCGCGATACGTTGGGCGGGCGGGCGGACCTTGTGGGCGGCAAGCGGGAAGACGGTTGGCAGGGCGGCGGCTTGGACCGCGTCAAGGTCGACATGGGCGACGATGAAGCGGGCTGCCTCGTCCAACAGCGGCTCCAGATCCGGCAGTTCTTCGGCTTGCACCAGACCGAGATGGCGTTCCGGCATCACCACGGTCGGGTTGCGCGGCAGGGCGCCCAGCACGGTGATGCCAGCCTGCGCCATGCCGAGCCGGACCAGGCGTTCGTGGCGCGGGCTGGCGACACGGTTCAGCACCACCCCGGCGAAGGGCAAACCGGGGCGGAAGGCCGCCAGACCGGCGGCGGTGGCGGCGGCGGTCTGGGCCTGACCGGAGACGTCGATCACCACTATGACCGGCCAGCCGGTCAGCAGCGCCAGATCGGCGCTTGCCCCGGTGCCGAGTTCGCCCGCGATCGCGACACCGTCATGCAGACCCATCGAGCCTTCGGCAATCACCAGATCGGCCCCAATGGCGTGGGTCAGGAGAGAGCCGATCAGGCCCTGCCCCATCGCCCAGGTGTCAAGGTTATACGAGGCGCGACCGGTTGCGGCGCGGTGGAAGGCCGGGTCGATATAGTCTGGACCGGATTTGAAGGTCTGGACCTGCAGGCCACGGTTGCGGAAGGCCCGGGCCAGCCCGAGGGTCAGGGTAGTCTTGCCAGTGCCCGAGGCCGGGGCCGAGATGATCAATCCGGATGTCATTTCGGCTCCGGGAAGCGCGGGGCGTCGCCGAGGGGGCGGTAGCGGCGGTCATAATCGGCGGCGTAAAGGCGGCTGTCGTGGAATCCCTCTTCCGCAAGGGCGCGACCGACAAGGATCAGGGCGGTCCGCTCCACCCCTACCGGCAAGGCGATGGTGGACAAGGTGCCCCGCGTGATTTGCTGATCGGGCCATGAGGCGCGGAAGATCACGGCGACCGGGCAGTCGGGACCAAGGATCGGGATCAGCTCGGCTTTGACCTCATCCAGCGCATGGATCGAGAGGTGGATGGCGAGGGTCGCGCCGGTGCGGGCGAAGGCGGCGAGGTTTTCGCTGACGGACATCGGCGAGGCGCGACCAGCGTGGCGGGTCAGCACGACCGATTGGGCAAGACCGGGCAGCGTCAACTCGACGCCCAGAGCGGCGGCAGAGGCGGCGAAGGACGGCACCCCGGGGGTCACATCATAGGGGATGTTCAGGGCGCGCAGACGGCGGAGTTGCTCACCCATCGCCGACCACACCGAGAGGTCGCCGGAATGCAGGCGGGTGATGTCATGGCCCTGGCCATGGGCTTGGGCGATTTCAGCGATGATGGCGTCAAGCGACATTGGCGCGGTGTTGACGATGCGGGCGCCGGGCGGGCAATGGGTCAGGATTGCCGGTGGCACTAGCGATCCGGCGTAAAGGCAGACCGGGCTGGCGGCGATCAGGTCGCGGCCGCGCAGGGTTAACAGATCAGCCGCACCGGGGCCGGCGCCGATGAAATGGACGGTCATGCGGGCCCCTCGGCGATGGCTGCGACTGCCTTGCCGTCGGGCGAGGCGGTGCGTTGGATGATCAGGATGGCGCCCGGTCCGGCAGCGGCGAGCGCGGCGGATTCGGCGACCGATCCGGTATGATAATGCGCGCGGACGGTATCGGAACCGGGCCGGTCATGGGCGGCAAGTGCTGCCTGCGTTACGGCGATCAGCGGCAGGTTCAGCGCATCGGCGAGCGGTTGCAGGCCTGCGGCCTTGCTGGCCACAGTCGCCACGGCGTCCACCCTGCCGCCCGCCAGCGTCAGGGCGGCCTGCAGGCTGGCCAGTCGGGCGGAACTGCGGAACCCGAAGCCTGCGACCCTCATAGCGTGACGCTCCACTGGACCAGAGGGCGTTGCGGTTGCCAGCCGCGCTTGCTGCCCAACGGGGCGGCGTCAGCCAGTTCGACGCGCAGAAGAGTGCCGCCATGGGTCTGGTGCCATTGGGCCAACAGCATTTCCGTCTCCAGCGTCACGGCATTGGCGACGAGGCGGGTGTTGGTCTGGCGGGCAAGTTCCGTCAGCAAGGCTTGCGACGCCCCGCCCCCGACAAAGACAACCTGCGGCCTGGGCAGGTCTTGCAGGCCCTCCGGTGCGCGGGCCTCGGTCAGGTGGAAGCGGTGGCCGAGGCCAAAGCTGTCGGCATTGGCGCGCGCCCGGGCAGCGCGGGTCGGGTCGGCCTCCAGCGCATGGACCGTGGACCCCCTTGCGGCGAGCAGGAACTCGATTGCGATGGAACCGGACCCGGTGCCGATGTCCCACAAGACCTCACCGGCACGGGGGGCAAGGGCCGACAGGGTCAGTGCGCGGGCGGCGCGTTTGGTGATCTGGCCGTCATGGACGAACAGATCATCAGGCAGGCCCGGCGTGCAGGGCAGACCCAGCCCCTGCGCATCAATGGCAACGCAGACCGGGGCGGAAATATCTGTCAAGTCATAGGCTTCTGCGGTGAGGTTAATGCACCTTTCGCGCGGGCCACCCAAAGCCTGCATCACATGCAGCGTCGAGGCGCCAAAGCCGTTCCCTGTCAGATAGCTCGCCAGTTCCCCCACCGCCGCGCCGTCGCGCAACAGGCAGATGATCCGCTGGCCCTGCCCGAGCAACGAACGCAAGCGGGTCAATGGCGCGGCGTGCAGGCCAAGGCAAAGCGTGTCTTCCAGCCGCCAGCCAAGCCGGGCTGCGGCCAGCGAAAAGGTCGAGGGCGCGGGGAAAGCCTGCCACTCGGACGGGTCGAGATGGGCCGAAAGGCTGCCGCCCACGCCGTAGCAGAACGGATCGCCCGAGGCGAGCACGACAATACGCTGGCCACGGTGCGCGAGCAGCGGCTGCACGCTGAACGGCAGCGGCCATTCCTGACCCGCCAGCCCGAGCAAATCAAGATGCCGCCGGGCGCCGAATACGATTTCCGCATGATCGAGTGCGGCGCGGCTTGCGGCTGTCAGCCCTGCCGGTCCATCCTCGCCGACACCGATGATCGACAACCAGGGCCTAGACATGCAACGCATCCTTTTGCTGGGTGGCACGACCGAAGCCAGCCTGCTGGTCCGCGCCCTGGCCGATGCCGGGTTGGATGCGGTCTATTCGCTGGCCGGACGCACGGAAGAGCCGGCCAGACAGCCGTTGCCGCTGCGGGTTGGTGGCTTTGGCGGGGTGTCGGGGTTGCAGGCCTATCTGCAGACCGAAGCGATCAGCCATGTGATTGACGCCACCCACCCGTTTGCCAGTGGCATGAGCCTGAATGCCGTGCATGCCTGTGCGCGGACGGGTGTGGCGCTGCTGGCCCTTGAACGGCCCGCTTGGGTTGCCGGCGAAGGCGACCGCTGGACCCGAGCGGGTTCGGGAGCCAAGGCCGCTGCCGCCCTGCCCCTTGCCGCCACCCGGGTGTTTCTGGCCATCGGTCGGCAGACCCTGGAAGATTTCGCCATTGCTCCGCAGCACCACTATCTGTTGCGGCTCGTCGACCCGCCCAAGACCGGGTTGCCGCTGGCAAGGGTCGAGGTCGTGCTGGGACGTGGGCCGTTCCAGGTGGAAGACGACGTTGATCTGATGCGACGTCATGGCACGCAAATCGTGGTCTGCAAGAATTCCGGCGGCACCGGGGCACGGGCCAAGCTGGATGCGGCGCGCGAACTGGGGCTGGAGGTGATCATGATCGACCGCCCTGCCGTGCCCGAGCGGCCTTCTGTAGCCACGTTGCCCGAGGTGATGATCTGGCTTCATGGCACGGCTCGCGGTGTGTAAACATAGGGCCCGATGCGGCGGGTGGAGACGTTGCCGAGGATCACCACGGTGCGCATGTCGGCCATGTCCGGGCGGGCTTCGCTGAGGGTGACGGTCAGAAGGTGCTGATCCGGGGTCGAGACCGCGCGGGCAAAGCTGATCAAACGGCTGGCTTCGCATTCCTCGCGCAGGATCTGCAGCACGCGGGCAAAGCCGTCGGGTCGGCTGGTCGAGCGCGGGTTGTAGAAGGCCATGGCGAAATCGGCCTGCGCGGCGAGGCGAAGGCGCTTTTCGATCAGGGCAAATGGTTTGAGATTGTCCGACAGGTTGATCGCGCAGAAATCATGGCCGAGGGGGGCACCAAGGGCGGCGGCGGCGGCCAGCATGGCGGTGACACCGGGCAGCACGGTGATCGTGAGGGCGGCATGGGACGGGGTCAGTTCAGCCGCCTCAAAGACCGCCGAGGCCATGGCAAAGACGCCGGGATCACCCGAAGACACGACGACAACCCGTTGACCTTGCAAAGCCATTTCAAGGGCATGTCTGGCGCGGTCCAGTTCCACGCGATTGTCGCTGGCATGCAGGGTCAGACCGGGGCGCGCCGCGATGCGGGCGACATAGGGCACGTAGCCGACAATGTCGGTGGCGTCGGCCAGTGCGGCGCTGACTTCGGGCGTCAACATCGCCGCACTGCCGGGGCCAAGGCCGACGATGGTCAGCGACCCGCTCATCCCTCGCCTCCCGGACGGCGACCGTGGCCGTGGACCAGAACGATCGAGAAATAGCCGCAGTCGGTTTGCGGATAGTCGGTCAGGCGGGTCACCCGCTCGGTCGGCATGGTGCCGGATTCGACGATCCATGCCTGATCCAGACGACCCGCCTTGGTGAGGGCGTTGCGGATGGTCGGCAGGTTGCGGCCGGTTTTCATCACCACGACGGCATCGGCAGCCATGATGTGGCGGGTCAGGTCAGCTTCGGCCAGCGTGCCCATCACCACGGTCAAGACGTCGTCGCCCCAGGTGATCGGCTGGCCAGTCGCGGTCCAACAGCCGGACATTCCGGTGATGCCCGGCACGATTTCCACATCAACTTTATGGACCAAGCGGCTGTAAAGGTGCATGAAAGAGCCGTAGAAGAACGGATCGCCTTCGCAGAGGACAATGACATCGGCGGTCTGGCTGAGGCCAAGCAGGCGGGCAGCCCAATGGTCGTAGAACTGCGACAACGCGGCGTCATAGTCCTTGCTGCCGAAATGCAACTCGGTGGTGACCGGGTATTCCATCGCGTGTTCGACCACGCCCACCGGCAACAGCCCTTCGACAATGCGCCTTGCCTGACCGGGCCGCCCGGACTTGCGGAAATGGGCGATCTGGCGGGCATTGGTGATCAGGCGGTAGGCACGGACGCTCATCAGATCGGGGTCGCCGGGGCCGAGACCAGTGCAGATGATCTTGCCCATGCTACTCTTTCCGCGCCGCAAGGGCGTTGACGGCAGCGACGGTGATGGCCGAGCCTCCCAAGCGGCCCTCGACGATGACGGAAGGCACTGGCAGGACGTGCATCAGGGCGGCCTTGGATTCGGCCGCACCGACGAAGCCGACCGGGCAACCGATGATGGCGGCCGGGCGCGGGCAGCTGGGGTCCTCAAGCATATTCAGGAGGTGAAACAACGCGGTGGGGGCGTTTCCTATTGCGACCACAGCGCCCTCCAGATGCGGGCGCCAGAGTTCGAGGGCGGCGGCGGAACGCGTGGTGTTCATGGCCTTGGCGAGGGTCAGGATGGCGGGATCATGCAGAGTACAGATCACCTCGTTGGCCGCGGGCAGTCGGGCGCGGGTGATGCCTTCACTGACCATTCTGGCGTCGCAGAGGATCGGCGCGCCAGCCTCCAGTGCGGTTCGGGCGGTGACGGCAAAGGTTGGGGAAAACCGGATGTGTCGGGCCAGATCAACCATGCCGGCGGCGTGGATCATGCGGACGGCGACCACCTCTTCCTCGGGCGTGAAGCGCGCCAAGTCGGCCTCAGCACGGATCATGGCAAAGCTTTGCAGGTAGATCACCGCGCCGTCAGTTTGGTATTGATTTGGCATTACAGGGCCTTGAAAAGTGAGGTTGCGGCGTTGAACGTGTCGATGGCGGGGTCGGAGGCCCGGCCATTTCGGATCAGGTCAAAGCCGGTTTCGGTGCCGCAAAGGGTGACGGCGGCCGGTCGCGGGTGGGCGCAGCCTTTGGCGCAGCCGGAGACGTGCAGGTGTTTGCCGGGCGGAACCTGTGGCGCGAGGGCTTCGGCCAGAGGTCGGGTCGGTTGCAGGGCTTGCGGGCAACCGGGCGCGCCGGTGCAGGCGGTCACGCGCAGACGCGGGTCGCTGGCCATGGTGATCAGGTCCGGGTGTTCGATCTGGCCTTCGGTCAGGATCATCCGCCATGGCGTGACCCTGAGCGGGAATTGTGCAATGGCTGCAAGGGTTTCGGCGGTGATCTGTCCAAAGGCCAGCCCGAACAGACGGCCCAACTGGTGCAGGCCGGGTTCGGGGCGGTACGACTGGATTGTCATCGGCGTCATGCCAAATGCCGGCGGCAAGTGGGTCGGGTCTACCTCGGCCATGCGTTTGACCTTGGCGTGGGTGACGAACCATTCAGCCAGTTGGTTGGCGAGGTCGGCGGCATGGTCTGCGCTGGTGGCGATGGCGCCACTGGACGTGCCGTCCGGGCGGATCAAGTAGCCTTCGGGGTGGCGCTCGATCCGGATGTCGGCTGAGGTTGTCTGCAGGACCGGTTCAGGGCCGACATCGATGGCGAAGCCGAATTTGTCTGGCAGGGGTTGCAGTTGCAAGAGGTTCTGTATGGTTTCGGTACCGTCCTCCTGGCCCCAGAAGGGAGAGACGACGGTGTTGGGAGAGGTCTCATCGATCAGGCCGAGACCGGTCATGTCGCGCAGGAGTGCCGCGTGAGTCCCGATGCCGCGCAGTTGGATGTTGCCACGTGAGGAGAGGTCGATCAGGCCGTTGCCGTGCTGGCGGGCGGCTTCGGCAAGGCCGCGGGCCTGAGCCATGGTCAGCCGGGCCAAGGGCGGGCGGATGCGGACCAGAAGGCCGTCGCCGGACATCATCGGGCGCAGGGTGGAGGGGCACCAGCCTTTGACCTGAAACCTCATTGCGCCACCAGCCGGGCGGCGATGGAGTTGCGGCGGGTGGTCCACAGACCTGCATCGTGCAGGCGCTGGAAGGTGGCTTGCAGGCCGGCGAGGGCTGCCGGGTTTTCGGCGGTCAGGAAGGCCACTAGGTCGTCGCGGCCCAGGGTCGCGTCATGGTAGAGGTCGAAGAGATGGGGCGGGACAGCCTCGGCCAGATGGGCAAAGGCGGCGAGGTGGTCGAGGGTGGCGGCAATCTCGGCGCCGCCGCGAAAACCGTGGCGCATCATGCCGCTGGCCCAATTCGGGTTGGCGGCGCGGGCGCGGACCACGCGGGCAATTTCCTCGGTCAGGCTGCGGGCGCGCGGGGTGTCCGGGTTGGTGTTGTCGAGGTGGTAGAGGGCGGGTTTCCGGCCGCCCAGACGTTTGACGGCAGCGGCGAAACCGGCCTCGTGGGCGGCATAGTCCGACGCCAGCAGCAGGTCGCTTTCGGCGAGGTCCTGGGCGTGGACGAAGCTGTCGGCATTAAGGACGCGTTGTTCAAGGCCCGCGCGGTCGTCGTGCGACTGGCCGTCGATGCCGATGGCCCAGGCAGAGGCGGTCAGCCACGCCTCCCCTGCCCTGTGGCGCGATTGCGCTGTGAAATCATCAAGATCGGCGGCCATGTTCAGGCCGTAGTGGCCTGGTTCGGGGGCAAACACCCGGTGGACCTGCTGGGTGTAGGGGTTGTCGTCGGGGGCCTCTTCGCGGCTGCTCAGGGCGGTGGTGCCGGCCTCGAACAGTTGGGCCAGGGTCGGGAAGATGTCGCGGAACAGACCGGAGACGCGCAGGGTGACGTCGATCCTTGGGCGGTTCAACAGGGCGAGCGGGATGATTTCGTAGCCGGTGATGCGGTCGCTGTCTTGGTCCCATTGCAGGCTGAGGCCGGCGAGATGCAGGGCCATGGCGAAATCCTCACCCGAGGTGCGCATGGTGGCGGAACCCCAGAGGTCGACGACCAGCCCGCGCGGGTAGTCGCCGTGGTCCTGGAGGTGGCGGCGGATCAGTTCCTCGGCCAGTTTGACACCCTGGGCATGGGCGTTGCGCGACGGGACAGCGCGAGGGTCGACGGAATAGAGGTTGCGGCCGGTGGGCAGGACGTCGCTGCGGCCCCGGTACGGAGAGCCGGAGGGGCCCGGTTTCACCGGTTGGCCGTTCAGGGCGGCGAGCAGGCCAGCGGTCTCACCCTCGGCGGTGCCGTAGATGTGCAACCCGTCGCCGAAGCGGCTTTCCTTGATGTCACAGACGAAGCGGTCGATCTGGGTCATCGCCTCGAACGGGGAGGCGTTTGGGGGGATGTTGAGGTCTTCGGTCAGACCAAGGCTGGCGGCTTCGTCGCGGACTTGCGCCATCAGGCGGTTGCGGCGGGCCGGGTCGATGCCGTCGGCGGTGGAGTATTCGTCGAGCAGCACCTCGAGACGGGCGAAGGTTTCGGGGAGTTCGGATTGGGCCAATGGCGGTGGCAAGTGGCCGAGGGTGACAGCGCCGATGCGACGCTTGGCTTGCGCCGCCTCGCCTGGGTCGGAGACGATGAAGGGGTAGATCACCGGGGTGGCGCCGGTGAGAGCCTCGGGCCAGCACTGGGCGGACAGGGCGACGGATTTGCCGGGTAGCCATTCCAGCGTGCCGTGGGCACCCATGTGGACCATCGCGTGGGTGTGGCGGGCGCGGAGCCAGAGGTAGAAGGCGACATAGGCGTGGCGCGGGGTGGCGGCGAGGTCGTGGTAGTCGGTGCTGCGGTGTTGCGGGCGGCCGCGTTCGGGCTGCAGGGCGATCAGGGTGCTGCCGTGGACGATGGCAGGGAAATGGAAAGCCTCCCCGAGGCATTGGGGGTCGGTGGTGGGATCACCCCAGGTGGTTTGCAGATCGGACTGGAGCGTTTCGGGCAGGGTTAGCAAGGCGGCGCGGTAGGCTGCCAGGGGCCAGCTTTCGGTCTGGGTCTGCAGGTCTTGCGCGAGGGATTTGGTGGGGCGGCAGTTGTAGCCCGCTTGGGTAAGGTCTGTCAGCAGCGCCTCGGTCGAGGCCAAGGCGTCGAGGCCGACGGCATGGGCCATCTGGTGGGCGCGTCCGGGATAGGTGGAGAGGATCACGGCAATCTGACGGTCGGCGGGTTGGGTGGTGGCGAGATTGGCCCAGCCGGCGACGCGGGCAACCACGGCAGCGATGCGGTCGGGGGCGGCGCGGTGGGCGAAGCGGGCGAATTGCAGATCGGGGTCGCGGCGGCCGGGGGATTTGAAGCTGGCGACACCGGCGAAGATCCTTCCGTCAACCTCGGGCAACACGACATGCATGGCAAGGTCGGCGGGGGACAGGCCCCGTGTCGCCTCGGCCCAGTCTCGGCGGCGGGCGGTGGAGAGGGCGATCTGGAAGACCGGGCAACCTGCGGCATCCAGGGGTGTGGTGCCGTCGGGGGTTTTGCAAGAGAAGGCGGTGGCGTTGACGACGGCGGCGTGGTGGTCCTGGCGGAGGGTTTCGGCGATCCAGGTGGCGGAGGCGGATTTCAGCGAGGGAACGAACATTCCGTAAGCGGTGAAACCGGCTTCGGTCAGGGCGGTGATCAGGGCGTCGATGGTGTCGGTGTCGGCGGCGGTCAGGTAGCTGCGATAAAATGCGACGGCGACCCTTGGCCCCTGCCCTGCGATGGACTGGACGACGCCACGACCGGGCAGGTAGAGGCCATGGTCGGGGACGTTCTTTTCACCGATCACTGGCGGGGCGTAGAGGCCGCCGGCCAACGCCAGCTGGGCAAGCGCGGCTTGGGCGGCGACAGCGCCTCCGGCGTCGCACAGGTCGGTCAGGCGGCGCAGGGTGGAGGTCGGGACGGTGGAATAGTCGTCAAGCGCCGGGTCGGGGCGGCCGTCGGCAGGCAGGACGGCGAGGGCGATGTTGTGACGCTGGGCGAGGTCGCGGAGGGACGTCAGGCCATAGGGCCAATAGGCCTCGCCGCCGATCAGGCGGACGAGGATGGCCTTGGCCCCGGAGAGGGTTTTCTCGACATAGGTGTCAACGCTCAGGGGATGGCGCAGGGCGACGAGGTTGCACAGGCGCAAGGACGGCATCCGGCCCGCCGCGCGATGCCACCCGGCGGCAAAGGCGCCGAGATCGCTGTCGGAGAACGACAAGACGACCATATCCGCCGGGTCCTGTGCCGGATCGAACGGCGTTGCCGTCTCTTCCAACCCATGACTTTCGCGGAAGACGACGTGCATTTCAGGCCCCCAGCACGGCGCGGATAGCCGATTCGTCGATGTCGGCCTGCTCGGCGATCACCACGAGATGGGAGCTTCGAGGGGTGGAGCCCCACGGCAGGTCATATTGGGTGCGGACCCTTTCACCCACCGCCTGCACCAGAAGGCGCATCGGTTTTCCGGTGACCGCGACATAACCTTTGACACGCAGGATGTTGTTTTCACGCGCCAATCGTTGAATGCGGGCGGTCAGGGTGGCGGGGTCGGCGATCTCACCCAAAGTCATGGTGATGGAGTTGAAATCGTCATGCTCATGGCCATCCTGACCGTCGTGATGCGAAGGGCGCTTGCCCAGATCATCCTCGGCGGCGGCGTTCAGGCCGAGGATGACGCGGGGATCAATGATCCCTTCGGTCATCGCCAGAATGGGCAGGCGGCCCCTGCCCTTTTCGGTGACCTCAAACTCGATGACCTTGCGGGCCTCGGCGATGCCGGCCTCGCCAGCCAGATCGGCCTTGGTCAGCAACACGATGTCAGCGCAGGCGATCTGGTCTTCGAACACCTCTCCCAGCGGGGTGTCATGTTCACCGGCGGAAATCTGCGCCTCGGTCAGGGCACCTGCGAAATGGCCGGAGGCAACCGCTTCGGCATCAGCCAGGGTGATCACGCCGTCAACCGTGATCATGGAGCGGATGGCAGGCCAGTCGAACGCCTTGAGCAGCGGCTTCGGCAGGGCGAGACCGGAGGTTTCGATCAGGATATGATCGGGACGGTGCGGCAGGGCCAAGAGAGCCTCGATCGTCGGGATGAATTCGTCGGCGACGGTGCAACAGATGCAGCCATTGGCCAGTTCGACGATGTTTTCGACCGGACAGTTTTCGTCGGCGCAACTTTTGAGGATGTCGCCGTCGACCCCGACCGTGCCGAACTCGTTGACCAGAACCGCCAGACGCTTGCCCTGCGGGTTCTGCATCAGATGGCGGATCAGCGTGGTCTTGCCGGAGCCGAGGAAGCCCGTGATCACGGTGACCGGGATTTTCGCCAGGTTGGTGGACAAGTCAGACATTCAGGGCCTCCAGGGGCGGAATACGGGCGATGCTTTGCTTGCGGAAGATCACGGGGCGTTCGCGCCATGGCACCAGACCGTCGGGCGCGCGCGCATAGGCCGCGGCGCCGGCCAGGATGTCGGCGGCATTGGCGGCGGTCATCCGGCCATAGACATAGGACCAGCGGCCAGGCGCCGACAACGCGACAGAGGCCCCGGTATTGCAGGCGGAAAGGCAATCGACTGGGACCACCTCTACCCCCTCCGGCGCGGGCAGGGCGGCGATGGCAGCAAAAAGCTGCGCACCCATGCAGGCATCACCCTCGACCACCGGCTGGCCGGCTTTGCAGGTCATGCAGATATGAAGCCGTATCATTCATCAATCCTTTGCGGTGAATGCACGGCGGCAGGCCATGGCCCGATAACCCCGCCGCAGAACACCCCGTCTGCCGTCTAGTCCCAATGCTGGCAGGTCTCCCGGCTTGCGGATTCTGAGGTTGCCCTCAACGGTCGCCCCCCTTCCCAGCCTGACGCCAGTGGATCGGACGACCTTTCCGGTCACGGTCGCGGGGGCGGCTGCGCTTGGGGCACTCCCCTGTCGCATTCCCTTTTTGCCTGTCGTAAAGAAGGCACCAACACGCCCCCACCTGAGGCAGGATGGGGCATATTGTCAAGGATGGGAACGCCATGTCAGACGGCATAACCGACACGCCTGATGCGATTGCCGCGCGCCACGCGGTGAAGATGGCCAAGAAGAAGGCCGCGCGCGACAAGATCATGGCCGGGAAATCCGGCGAAAAGGGGCTGATCATCGTCCATACCGGGGCGGGCAAAGGGAAATCATCCTCGGGCTTCGGGATGATCCTGCGCTGCATCGCGCACCAGATGCCCTGCGCTGTGGTGCAGTTCATCAAGGGGGCATGGGATACTGGCGAGCGGCGGCTGTTGACCGAGAATTTCAGCGAGTTGTGTCAGTTTTACGCAATGGGCGAAGGCTTTACCTGGGAGACTCAGGACCGGGCGCGCGATGTGGCTGCGGCTGAGGCGGGGTGGGAGAAGGCCAAGGACCTGATCCGCGATCCTGAGATCCGGCTGGTGCTGCTGGATGAGATCAACATTGCGCTCAGGTACGATTACCTGAAACTGGACGAGGTGCTGGCGTTTCTGCGCGACGAAAAGCCGCCGCTGACCCATGTGGTGCTGACCGGGCGCAATGCCGCCGAGGGGTTGATCGAGGCGGCAGATCTGGTGACCGAGATGACGCTGATCAAGCATCCGTTCCGCTCTGGCATCAAGGCGCAGATCGGGGTGGAGTTTTGAAGCTGATCGCCTGGGATTTCGACGGCGTGTTGAACCGTGGCTTTGAAGGCGGGTTTTTCTTGTGGCAGCAGGGGTTTGAGGCGGATCTGGGGGTGTCGGCCGAGGTCTTCACCGAGTTCATGTTCTCCGGTGGGCAATTTGCCCAGGTCCTGACCGGGCAGCGTGATTTGCTGGACCTGCTGGGCGACTATATCGTGGCCTGTGCGGTGCCGCATTCGGCGGCTGACCTGTTGGATTACTGGCTGTCCAAGGATGCCCATGCGGATGCCGAGGTGTTGGCATGGCAGGCCGCTTGTGGCGTTCCGGGGGTGATTGCGACGAATAATGAACGGCACCGGGCTGACTACATCTGGACCCGGATGGGGTTTTCCGGGCGGATGCAACGGATATTTGCCTCTGGCGAAATGGGGGTCAAGAAGCCGGATGACCGGTTCTTTGCGCAGATTGAGGATTGGTCAGGACTGCCGTCGGCAGAGATATTGCTGGTCGATGATGCCGAAAAGAACGTGGCAGCAGCCGCGGCGCGGGGTTGGCAGGTCTATCATTTCACCCCGGAAAGTCGCGACGGCCTGCCTGCGGTTCTGGGGCTGCTCTGATGGTCGCTTTGATGATTCAGGGGGCGGGGTCGAATGTCGGCAAGTCGCTGATCGTGGCGGGTCTGTGCCGGGCGGCGCGCCGACGCGGGCTGTCGGTCGCCCCGTTCAAACCGCAGAACATGTCGAACAACGCGGCCGTGACGGTCGATGGCGGCGAGATCGGCCGGGCGCAGGCCCTGCAGGCGCTTGCCTGCGGGCTGGAGCCGCATACCGACATGAACCCGGTCCTGCTGAAGCCCGAGTCAGAGATCGGCTCACAGGTTGTGGTGCAGGGGCGCAGGGTGGCGACAGTGAAAGCGCGGGATTATGCGGCGATGAAACCATCTTTGATGGCGCCGGTGCTGGAAAGTTTCGGGCGGCTGAGGGCTGCGTATGATCTGGTGGTGGTGGAAGGTGCGGGCAGTCCTGCCGAGGTCAATCTGCGCAAGGGCGACATTGCCAATATGGGCTTTGCCATTGCCGCCGGGGTGCCGGTCGTTCTGGTCGGTGATATCGACCGTGGGGGTGTGATTGCCCAGATGGTCGGGACGCAAGTTGTGCTGGACCCGACAGATGCCGCGCAGGTAAAGGGCTTTCTGATCAACAAGTTTCGCGGTGATCCCCGGCTGTTCGATGATGGTTACCGGGTGATCGAGGCACGGACGAGTTGGCAGGGTTACGGCGTGTTGCCCCATTTCGCCGAGGCGTGGCGTCTGCCCGCCGAGGATGCTCTGGACATCGCCACATCCACCGGGTCGGGTGTCAAGATTGCCTGCCTGCACCTGTCGCGGATCGCCAATTTCGACGATCTGGACCCGCTGAAATCGGAAGCCGGGGTTCAGGTGGTGATGGTGGGTGCAGGCCAGCCGATCCCGGCGGATGCGGCTTTGGTGATCCTTCCCGGCAGCAAATCGACCCGCGGCGACCTTGGCTATCTGCGGGCGCAGGGATGGGACATTGACCTGTTGTCGCATCATCGCCGTGGTGGGCGCATTTTGGGAATTTGCGGCGGGTATCAGATGCTTGGCCGGGTTGTTGCAGACCCCGGTGGTATCGAGGGCGATGCGGGGGAGACCCCGGGGCTGGGATTGCTGGACGTGACCACGACGATGACAGCGGACAAACGGTTGACCCGGACAGAGGCCATTCACGCGGCGACCGGGCTGCCGATCTCGGCCTATGAAATCCATATCGGGCGCAGCGCGGGGCCGGATTGTGGCCGACCCTTTGCCAGAATTGCCGGGCGCGATGAGGGTGCGGTGTCGGTAAATGGCAGGGTGATGGGCAGCTATCTGCATGGCATGTTCGCAGATGACAGGTTTCGCGCGGCGTTTCTGCGCGACCTTGGGATCGCGGCGGTGGCGCGGTCGCATGCGGCCGAGGTTGACGCCACGCTGGATGCCCTTGCCGCGCATCTTGAGGCGCATCTCGATGTGGCGGGGCTACTCGACCTTGCAGGCTGACGCCAAGCGCGCCCATTCCTGCGGCGTGCCGGGCAGACCGAGGCGGATCCAATGCAGCGAAGACGGGAAAATGCGGCTCCAGATCTGTTGCCGGGCGAGTTGGGTCTGGGCTGAAGTGGCGTCGGGCGTGGCATAGGTGCGAAACAGGGCGGTGCCGCCAATCAGTTGCCAGCCGACCTTCATGGCCATGTCGTCAAGACGGGCGACGTCGGCCACCAGACGCTGCGTCGTTTCGGCCGTCCAATCGGCATCCCGCAATGCCCGCCGCCCCAGTTCGATTGCGGCCCCAGCGACCGGCCATGGTCCGGCCAGGACGGTCAAACGGTCGATGTCGGTCTGCTCACCCAGCGCAAAGCCAAGGCGCAGGCCGGCCAGCCCATAGAATTTGCCGAAGGAACGCAGCACGATCAGACCAGGCCGACCGGCGTCTGCTGCCAGAGACTGCTCGGGCACCGGGTCGGCAAAGCTTTCGTCGACCAGCAGCCGGCCGACCTTTGGCACCAACGCCAGCAGGTCTGCGCGGGAATGATGCTGACCGTCGGGATTGTTGGGATTGACCACCACGGCGAGGTCGGCTCCGGCAAGATCGGTCAGCGAGGTCACGTCCTGAACCGACCAACCCGCTGACCGTAGAGCCGCGGCATGTTCGTTGTAGGTCGGCGCCAGAATGCGGGCCCTGCCCCGCGCCAACAGTGGCACCAGCTGGATTGCGCCCTGCGCGCCGGACAGCGCCACGATCGGCGCCGTGGTGCGATAGGCGGTGCGCGCCGCCTCCAGCAGCGCGGCCATTGCCGAACGGGTGGGCAGCGCCGTCCACACCTCGGGCGGCAGGGTCCCAACCGGATAGGGCACGCGGTTGATGCCGGTTGACAGGTCGATCCACGCCGCCGGGTCGCCGCCATAAAGGCGGATCGCCTGATCCAGATTGCCGCCGTGATCGCGCGCCATCAGAGCAGCGCCAGAATGAGCAGGATCGCCGCCAAGCCTGCCATGGCCTTGAGGTAGATGTCGAGCCCGTGCCCAAGGTCGATCGCATCGGGATCGGCAGCGCCTTCGTTCACCCAGGGTTCGCGGGTAACCTGATTGTCATAGACCCGTGGCCCGGATAGCCGGACCGAAAGCGCGCCCGCCAAGGCCGCCTCGGGCCAGCCGGCATTGGGCGAGCGGTGCTTGCCGGCATCGCGCCACATCAGGGCGAGGCTGCTGCCAATGCGACCCGACGCCGCACAGAACGCAAGGCCGGTCAGCCGGGCGGGGATCAGGTTGACCAGATCGTCCAGCCGCGCGGCAGCCCAGCCAAAGGCGGCATAGCGCGGGCTCAGATGACCAATCATCGAATCCATTGTGTTGATCAGCTTGTAGACGGCGATGCCCGGCAGGCCAAAGATCACCCCCCAGAACACCGGGGCCACCACGCCGTCCGAGGCGCTTTCGCCAAGGCTTTCCAGCGCCGCCCGTGCGACCCCTGCCCTGTCCAACATCTCCGGGTCGCGGCCGACGATCATCGCCACCGCCTCACGCGCCGCACCAAGATTGCCGCGCGCCAGCGGCAGCGCCACGCCGCGGACATGGTCATAGAGCGAGCGGGTCGCAATGAAGGGCCAGCCGATGATGCCGGTCAAGACGATGCCGATCCAGCCCTTGGGCAAGGCCAGGCTTACGCCCCACATCACCAGCCAGACCACTGCGCAGAGGCCGAGGACCACGCCGACACCTTGCAGCCGCCGCAGCCAGACAGGGTCAGTCTCGCGGTTGAAGTGCTGATCGCAATAATCGATCATGGCGCCAAACCAGGTCACCGGGTGCCCCATGCGGTCAAACAGCGCATCGGGCCAGCTTATCGCCGCCTCGATCAGCATGGCCAACAGCATTCCGGCGGCATACAGCATCACACTCTCCCCTTGCAGGGGTGATCCGCGAAAAGCCGGGCTTTTGCAAGCTTCAGTGGCGGGAATTCGAGGGAAGGTGGTGCACCCAGCACGATTCGAACGTGCGACCTTTGCCTTCGGAGGGCAAATGCTAACAATGCTCCAATGTTTACCCCTCTGCTCCCCTGCTTCCATACCACCGATTTCACTTGATTTTCGGCAAGAACGATGGGCACTTGTCAACTATCGGCGACGCGGAAGTTTACCGAACGGTGTTTACCCGCTGCTTACCTGCAACCCATACCGAAGGTGGATCATGCCAAAGTTAACCAAGACCAGCGTTGAAGATGCCGCGGCGACGTCCAAGGAGTTTTTGCTATGGGACACCGACCTAAAAGGCTTCGGACTCAGGGTCAAACCCAGTGGCGTCAAGACCTACCTGATTCAATATCGTGACGCCCAGGGGCGATCCAAACGCCTGACAATAGGCCAGCACGGGCCGTTGACCTGTGACGAGGCGCGCAAAGCCGCAAAGACCCTTCTTGCGAAAGTAACGCTCAGGTCGGACCCGGCCGCCCAGCGCAAGGCCGATAGAGAGGAGCCTACCGTTGAGGAATTTTGCGGAGCCTACTTGTTGGCAGTTGAATCCGGTGCACTCCAAACACGACGCGGTAAGTCAAAGGCATCGATCACGCTTGCTGTTGACCGGGGGCGGATCAGAAACCATATACTACCCATCCTCGGGAAGAAGTTGGTGCGCGATCTGACAAGGAGCGATGTGCTGGCGCTGCTTTCCGGCGTAACCATGGGCAAGACTGCCAAGAGCCTGCCTTCGGAAAAACTGCGCGGAAGGGTAGAGGTTCAGGGTGGCAAAGGGACCGCCAAGAAGGCCGTGCAATTGCTTGGCGCCATCTTAGCATATGCTGCGGACACAGGCGTCATAGCCCAAAACCCAGTGCGGGGAGTGAAACTGCCAAAGGACAATAGGCGTGTCGTCGATGATCCAGAGGGTATGTTGCGCGCCTTAGGCAAGGCGCTGGCGCTGGCGGAAGCCAACGACGAGAACGCAACGGCTGTGATGATGATCCGCCTCGCTGCACTTACCGGGATGAGATCTGGTGAAGTAGTGCAACTGAAATTGGGCGAACTGGACTTCCAGCGCAACGCAATCCGTCTTGCCGTCTCCAAGACGGGTAAAAGCGTCCGACCCTTAAACAGTTGCGCCCGAGAACTGCTGATCCGCGATTGGCGGAACTCAAGGGGCGACCGAGTCACGGGGTTCATGTTTCCGGCCGAACGTGGCGATGGCCACTATGGCGGCCTGCCCGGTGCGGTGGTGCGGATCAAGGCAGCACCCTATCTGGACCAAGCGACCCGTGACGCTCTCGCCGGGTTTTCGATGCACATCGCGCGGCACCTGTTCGCCAGCATCGCCAACCTTGTCGGGGTCGGGGAAATCACACTAGCGGCGCTACTAGGTCACTCCAAAGGTAGTGTAACCTCTGGCTACGTTTCACACATCGACCAACACCTCCTTGCCCAAGCGAACAAGGCAGCATCAAGCGTCGCCAGTCTGTTGAACAGAGGTGCTGCCGCAGGCAGATCACAGGGCGCACAAGTCTCTGAACCTTTTGGCCTGGCATACGACGATCAAATTGACGCGGGAAACGTGATTGAGTTGCCCCAAATAGTCGAAAATTGGTAAAAACCTGACGTTTGCCTTTTTTGATGACCCGGCCAAATTCCTACTAATCAGAGCGCTTTAGCAGCTTAGCGGGTCGTGCATGGGTGAAAATAGCCTGCGGGCGCAATCTGGCCGCATGGTCGTAGTCAGAGGAAAAGCCCATGGTTCACGTCATCACTCCCCCGAAGCTTCTGTTCACCCCGGAAGCGTCGGTTTACTTGAAAGATCAGCACGGCCTCACCGTCGCGCCCAAGTCCCTGTCAAAGTATCGCTGGTCTGGTGAAGGCCCGGTTTTCCTGAAAGCTGGCGCACGCCGCGTGGTCTATCGGCCCGCGGACTTGGATACATGGGCTGTCGCCAGGCTGGGCCAGCCCATGCGATCGACAAGCGATCTGGCACATAGCCTCACCTGAACCCTCGCACAAGCGGCGGCGTTCGCAGCCCTTCGGATGCTGCGCCGCACGTACCGATCTGGACAGGTCATGCCCAATGAGAACGGCGGTGAGAAAGTCGGCCACGGTAGCGGCGGGATGAGCCCGCTGCGG
>JBDTQR010000047.1:0-24248 GCA_039932095.1 bacterium
AATCGGGTCAATGCTCAGGATGTGGCGGAAAAGCTCGGCTCCGTCCGGCATCATGGTCCGGAATTTGTGGCACCGAAACGGACGACCACCGCGTCCGACGCGGACATGGCTGAAGAAAACCGGCCCATCGCGACGCATCAGGATCAGGATGGCGATAATCATCATCACTGGCGCGACAAACAACAATCCCTGAAATGCGGCAATGCGGTCGAATATCGTCTTGACCAGCGGTTCCGATGGCACGACGATATTCGACCGTTTGCTTGCCACATCATCGCGGCGCGCTACTGCGAAATGCGGTTCGAGAAATGGGTCGGGATCGATATTCAACACGGCAACTCCTTAATACGTGTCCCGTTAAGCCACAATCTCGCCAAGTTCTCGACACAAGACTGATAAACAGTTTGTTCACGCTTTCAGGACAATGGTCGATTGCCCTGGCCCCGAATCTCAGAAAAGATTAACAACCGCCAATGGAATTCAGCTAAATCAATAGGTTCGCTCACCCTCATTTGTCGGACGGCGCGCAGTTCCAAGTCAAATGCGTGTTATGCGTGCATGGCCTGCTTGATGCTTGCGCAACGCGTATGCGGCCACTCTCGCCCAATAAATCGGCGATCCAGTCTGATTGTAATCGGCCCGCCGACAAGACCGCCCAAATGCGGTGATTGTTTCCAGATTGCAGCCGAAACAGCGCCATGCTTTTGCCTTATTTGACAACGGCAATCGAGGTCCTGATAGTTGGGTTTGAAATTCGCTGCATGAGTTTAAGCATGAACCAGATTGCCCCTTTGCAAGGCGTGGAGTCGCGTTTCCCCGCAACCCCGGCGCAGGACCGGTTGTGGTGCCTCGCCCGGGATCATGGCGATCTGGTTTCCAAGAACATCGCCGTCCAGTGGGAATTGCAAGGCCGTTTTAGTGACGGCAATGTCGAGGCGGCATTCCAGACCGTCTTTGACCGTCATGAAATTCTGCGAACCGCATTTGAAGAACAGGATGGCAAGCTTTGGCAGCGTGTGGTCGGGCAGGTGCCGTTTCACCTGGGGTCGATCGATATTCGCAGCATTGCGCCCGCCAAATGCGAGGAGCGGATTGCCGCGATTGCCCATGAACTGGCCGCCAAACCGTTCGACATGGCCATGGCGAGGCAATTGCGCGCCTGCCTCGTGCGGTTCGCGCCAGAGCGGGCAATGCTGCTGATTGCCACCCATTACGGTGTCTTTGATGGCTTTTCGATCAAGGTTCTGGGGCGTGAGATCGGAATGCTGATCGGCGCTGCCGAAACCGGGACAGCGGCTGACCTGCCTGAACTGGCGCTGCAATACGGTGACTATGCCCAATGGCGCGCCGCATGTGCCGACAGCGCGGCGCTGATGGAGGCCCGGGCTTTCTGGCATGCCAAACTGCGCGGCAAGGCCTATTTCGAGGTTGCCCCGGACCGTTTGCGCCGGCCGGGCGCCGAGCGCGAGGGCAACACGCTGAAGCTGCCGATGGCGCCAAATTTCCGCGCCGATCTTGAACGCGCGGCCAAGGCGCAGGCCACATCGCCGTTTGCGCTTGGGGCCGGGGTGATGGCGGCGGCTTTACATGCTGTGACGGGGCGGCCCGAGGTCGGGTTCACCACCTGTGTGGCGGGACGTGAAGAGGCCGAGTTGGAAAATCTGATCGGGGTCTTCGTGAACCCGGTCGTGCTGCAGTTCGACTGTGAGGGCGCCACGGTGGGTGACCTTGTCAGCGCCTCGCGGCGTATCGTGGCCGAGGCTTTGGCGAACGGGGACTATCCCTTCGACCATCTGGCCCGCGACCTTGGTCAATCGCTGGACCCGGCGAAAACGCCGTTCGTGGCCCCATTCTTCTCGCTGCAATCGGTCTTTGTGGAAGAGCAGGATTACGGGCCGCTGCGCATCGTTTCCGTGCCCTCGCATACGCCACAAGTCACCCACGACCTTGCCGTTCAGGTGATTGGGCGGGCCTCGGGCTGGCACATGATCATTGATTACGACACCGGCCTGTTTGACGAGGCCACTGTCAGGCAGTTCGCTGACGTCGTGCAGCAGGGCTTTGCCGCCGCATTTGAGCGCCCGACCACCGCCGCCTCCGCACTGGTCTCGCCACCGGCCGCTGTGGACCCGGTGTCTTTGCCGGTGAAAACTGCACCGATGCCGGTCGCGCGGGCAGCGCCGCAGACGCTGAAGCGGTTGTCGGCAATCTGGCGAAGTTGTCTGGGTGCCGTGCCGCAGGGACCCGGCAGCGATTTCTTCGATCTGGGCGGCAATTCACTGGGCGCACTGCGCATGCTTGCGAAAGTCGAGGCCGACTTCGGGGCGCGCATCACCATTGCCGGCTTCTTCGACGATCCGACACTTGGCGGTCTTGCCAGCAAAATCGATGTCATTCTGGGCACGGCCGCACCTGTCGCCGACGACGAGACCAACCGGTTCTGGAACCTGATTGCCCTGCGTTCGGCACCGGCCACGGCCCCGCTGATCGTGTCGGTCAACCAGCCATTCCTTTACCACGGGCTGGTCCGCTCGCTGGAACCTGAGGTCGAGGTGGTCAACCTTCACGTCAGGGACACCGCAGTGCTGGAGGGACCGGATGCCGAGGTTCTGGCGGATCTGGTCGACAGTGCGGCCAACATTGTTGCCGGGCGAGCTATGGGGCGGCGGGTGTTTCTGATTGGCCATTGCGTCGATGGCACGTTGTCGTTGCTGATCGCGCGGCGGCTGGTCGCCCTTGGCCACGCGCCGGACCTGGTCTCGATGATCGACTGTTGGGCCCCTGATGCCAACGCCGATCTTTCGCCCGGCCGGGTTCGGATGCGCAGGCTGGGAGAGAAGGCCCGGCGGCGCGGTCAAAATCTGCGGCAACTTGTTGCAGGCGAGATTGGCTGGACCGAATTCCTGTCGCGCAACAAGATCACGCGTCCGATCCTGCAGCAAATGGGCCGTGTCGCCCGCGCCACCGAAGCCGAGCGCGAGGAATGGGCCGTCAATGCCCGGTTGGTGGCCTTGGTGCGGACCATGTCGCACGCGCACTATGCGGGCCAGGTCGTGCTGTTCTCGACCCGTGGCCAGCACGGTGACGCCCGCAGCCGCCTGTTTGGCTGGACCGGACGACTGCCCGCGGACACGCCGATCTATGATCTGCCGGGCTGGCACGAATACGCGCTGAAAAAGCATGGCGTGAAGGCGATCTCGGCGATCCTCGGCTGCCGATTGATGCGCAGCGCGGGTTAGCGCAAGGCGCAATGTGACAGGTTCCGCGGTTCCCATCGACCTGTGGCTGTGGCAGCTGGATTGCGATGCGGCCGAGGCTGACCGGCGCAGAGCTGTTCTGAACGACGCCGAGCGGGCGCGGGCCGACCGTTTTGTCCATAACCGTGACCGGACCCGCTTCATCTCGGGGCGGTCGCGTCTGCGTGAAATCCTGTCGGGCCATGTCGGAACCAGCGCCACCAATCTGGCCTTGCAGCTGGGTCCGAATGGCAAGCCTTTTCTTCCCGACGGCCCGCAGTTCAACCTAAGCCATGCGGCAGGGATGGCGGCTCTTGCGCTCACGGTGGACATGTCGGTCGACCTCGGCGTGGATATCGAAGGCGCCCGGACCGTCGATCCCGGCCTTGACGCCCATGTCTTCGCGCCCGACGAACGCGCGGCCTTGGGCGCAGTAGATCCGTCCCTGCGGGACTGGGCGTTCTTTTTGGGGTGGACACGAAAAGAGGCGGTGGTCAAGGCAATGGGCGAGGGGCTTCGGGCCGATCTTGGAAGTTTTGCCGTCACCCTGCACCCGGACCTGCCTGCAACTGTCAGCAGAATAGATGGCCAGACCCCGGACGACTGGCGGCTATACAACTTCCGCCCGCGTCCCGACCTTGCTGGCGCCATTGCCTGCCGGACAGGTGGTCGCGAGATTACGGTCACGCATCGAAGCTGAGACCGGACGTTCGGAGCGAGCCACCGCACCAGGCCGCCAGCGGTTGACCTGGCCCGGTCAGGTGCCAGTGCGCTTGCGCAGAAAGTCCTTGACCGACGGTTTGCTGGCCAAAGATGTCAGCGCGCCCCGCCGGTCGGCATAGGCGGCAAGTTCGCGCAGGCTGGGATTGTCCAGCACGTGGCGGGCTTCCAACTCGTGCCCCTTGGCGATCATCCGTGCGGCCAGTCGGAACACCGCCAGACTGTCGATCCCCATCGCAAAGATCGTCTCGGTCACTGAGATTTCCTTCAACCCCAGCACGTCAGCCCAGATCGCGGCCAGGGCTTTTTCAGTCGGCGTTTCGGCCGCCCCATCAGCAGTGATTGTCTGCCGGGCGGCGCCGAAATCTGGATCGGGCAGGGCCTTGCGGTTCAACTTGCCATTGGCGGTCTGGGGCAGCACTGACAGCTCATGCCATAGGGTCGGTACCATGTAGTCGGGCAATTGCCGGGCCAGAGATGCGGCGAGGGCGGAAGTGTCAGGCGTTCCGACAAGATAGCCGACCAACCGGTCTTGCCCTCCCGGCGCGGCTTTCAACGCCACTGCGGCGGCGGTGACACCGGGTTCTGCCCGCAACCGCGCCTCGATCTCGCCCAGTTCGATCCGGATGCCGCGCAGTTTGACTTGCCCGTCGCGGCGCCCCAACACCCGCAGGCTGCCGTCGGCTCCTCGTGCTGCGAGGTCGCCGGTGTGGTACAGTCGAACGGTCCGGCCCGCGACCAGAGTGTCGTGGAACGCCGCGTCGGTCAGATCGGGCCGGTCGAAATAGCCGTTGGCCAGTCCGTCGCCGCCAATCATCAGCTCCCCGATCTGACCCGGGGCGCATAGCATCCCAAAGCCATCCAGCACATGCAGTTCGGTGTTGCCGACTGCTGCACCGATGGTGACCGGGCCGCCGTGGCTGATCCGCGACAGCGCCGACCAGATCGTGGTTTCAGTCGGACCGTACAGGTTCCACAGCGTCGCACCGTTCGCAGTCAACCGTGCGGCAAGGTCTGCTGGCAGCGGCTCGCCGCCCGCCAGCATGCGCAGGTCCACGCTCGGTTCAAGCCCTGCCTCCAGCAGCAGTCCCCACAATGTCGGGGTTGCCTGCATCACCGTGATGTCGCCGCGTTGCAGACGCTGCACCAGCCGGAAGCCGTCCAGAACATCATCGCGCGTGGCAATCTCGACCTCAGCACCGACAGTGAGAGGCAAGAACAATTCCAGCGCGGCAATGTCGAAGCTGACCGTGGTGACAGCCAGCAGCTTGTCGGCCGACCACAGGCCCGGTGCCTCGGCCATCGAGGTCAGGAAGTTGACCACCGCGCGGTGCGGGATCTCCACGCCTTTGGGCGTGCCGGTCGAGCCTGAGGTGAAGATGACATAGGCGGCATCCTCGGACGAAACCCCGTGCGCCGCTGGAACGGCACCGGCACAGGCAGCCGCTGGGTTGATGACCGGACGTTTGCCGCCCGAGGAGAGATCAGCTTTCAGGGTATCCGCGGTCACCACCGCTGCAACCCGGGCGGTGTCCAGCACCAGCAGCTGGCGTGCCGTTGGCAGGTCGGTATCGACCGGCACATAGGCGTGCCCGGCCTTCAGCACCGCCAGCATTGCCACGACCATGCCGGTGCCGCGTTTCACGGCCACACCGATCCGCTGGTTCTGCCCCGCGACCTGACTCTGGATATGGGCGGCCAGGGCGTCGGTCGCACGCAACAGGGCGGCGTAACTCATTGTGCCAGCGGCATCGGTGATTGCCGGAGCGTCGGGCGTGGCGCGACAGGTCTTGGCGACAAGGTCCTGCACCAGAGCCGTCCGCTCGTAGGTCATGGTGCTGCGGTTCCAGCGTTCCGCCATCTCGCGCAAGTCGGCCTCTGGCATCAGGGGTAGCGTTGCAATGTCCGCCTCTGGTGCCAGGGCCAGTGCACCCAGAATGCAGCCCAGATGACCGATCCAGCGCTCGACCGTCGCGCGGTCATAAAGGTCGGTGTTGTAGTCGACGTCGATGCGCAGCCCGTCACGGCCTTCGACCATGTTGAAGAACAGGTCGAAATTCACCGCTGCCTTCGGATTGGCGCTGACCGTCGCTTTGGCGCTGCCCAGCCGCAGATCTTCCGGCACGCGTTCGAGGTTGAACTGCACTTCGGTCACCGGCAGACGCGACAGGGTGCGCGGCATGTCGAGGTCGCGGACCAGCGTTCCCAGCGTATAGGCGCCATGATCAAATGCCCCGCCGACCGCGTCCCGGACCCGGGCAAGGTGGCTGGCGGCGCTATCGGTCAGGTCGAAATCCGCGCGGATCGGCAAGAAGTTTACCAGATGACCGACCAAGGACGGATCATCCAGCTTGGCTTGGCCTCCGGTCGGCACGCCCAGCACGATCTGGTTGCTGCCGGCCAGACGACCCAGCGTGATCTGCAACCCGGCGAACAACGCGGAGAACAGTGTGGCCCCATGTTTTGCGCCGGTCTTGCGCAGGCGCTTGATCAGATCCGGCCCGATATGTCCGGAAGCCGTGGCACCGGCAAAACTCTTCTTCGGCGGGCGCGGGCGGTCGGTCGGCAATTCGGGCAATGCCGGGATGTCGGCATATTGCGCCTTCCAATAGGCACGCACTGCGGTGTCCGGCGCGCGGTGTTGCGCGCTTTGGGCATAGGCTGCGAAGGATTGCGCCGGGGCCAACGTGGCCGGGCGGCCGTCGATGCGGGCGGTGTAAAGTTCGGCAAGTTCAGTGAACAGCGTATTGTAGGACCAGCCGTCACAGACGATGTGATGGGCGGTCATGACAAGGACATGCAGGTCCGGCGCAAGGCGGAACAACATTGTGCGGAACGCGGCACCAGCGACTATGTCCACCGGCAGGCGCGCGTCCGCCGCCAAAGCCTCGCGCAACGCAGCCTCGGCGTCGGTCCCGGAAATATCCGCGAATTCGGGCATGGTATCCGCTGGTGGTGTCACGGCAAAACTGGAGCCATCCCGCGCAAACCGGGCGCGCAGGGCATCGTGGCGCGCGACGAGGTCACTCAGGGCGGCACCGAGGACGCCACGGTCCAATTGACCCTCGATCCGCATCGAAACGCTTTCGTTGAAGCTGGCGGCTGGCAGGTCGCCCAGCTGGTGGGTCATCCAGATCTCTCGCTGGCTTTCGGTCAGCGCGACGGATCCACTGACTTGAACCGGCGCGGGCAGCGGAACTTTCGGGATTGCAAGTGCCACTGGCCCTTGCGGCGCGAGGATGCCGACCATTTGCAATGCATCGAGTGCGGTTTCAAATGCCCGCAGCACAGCGGCACATTCGGCCTCTCCGTGGGTGGTGGTCAGGAACCCGCAGAAGCCTTCAAGAACATGCACCCCCTCCAGTCGCATCAATGGAAACATAAGGGTGGCGCGTGGATCGTGTTGACTGGTGTTGATCACCAACCAACTGGAGAACTGGGTGACCAGGTTCGGCAAACCGCGCACAGCCAGAGCCGCGTTCATTTGCCCGGCAAGCGAATGGGTTCGGGCGGCGGCAGATGACCACAGCTGGTCGCCTTCACGTTCCAGATGGTCCAGCACGGCGTCGACTGCGGCGATCACCAAGGGGTGACGCACGAAAGTCCCCGCGAAAAAGGTTGGCGCGACCTGCGGGGCGCTGTCATCGCCAAAGGTCCAGCCGCCACCGTCCAGAGCATCCATGAAGCGCCGCTTGCCCGCCAGCACGCCGACCGGCATGCCGCCGCTGACGACCTTGCCATAGGTGGCCATATCGGCCTCGATCCCCCACAGTCCCTGCATCCCGCGTGCATGGGTGCGAAAGCCAGTGACAACTTCGTCCATCACCAGCGCCGCACCGCCGTCTTGGGTGATGCGGCGAATGTCGCGCACGAAATCAGCGGGTTGCAATTCGGGGTGGCGGCTTTGGACTGGTTCGACGACGACGGCGGCGATGTCAGCGACATTGGCCCGGATCCAGTCGAGCGCTGAGGGTTCGGTCCATGGCAGCACCACCATGTTCGCCACAGCGTCCTGCGGAATGCCCGGCGCTATCGGCAAGGCACCCGGCTCACCGCGCGCCTTGGCCTTGATCAGCACCTCGTCGAATTGACCGTGGTAGTCGTTGGTGAAGGTGACGATCTTCTTGCGGCCGGTGACCGCGCGGGCCAGTCGCATCGCGGCCATCACCGCCTCGGAACCGGTGTTGCAGAATGTCACCCGCTCATGGCCAACAAAGCGGGCAAAGCGGCGCGCGGTTGGTCCGGCAGTGTCCTGCTGCGGCCCGATCGGATAGCCGCGCGCCATCTGGGCCGTGACCGCCTTGGTCACGAAATCGGGCGCATGGCCGAAAGCGGTGGTGCCAAAGCCGTTGACCAGATCGATCAGGCGGTTGCCATCGACATCCTCGATATAGGCGCCACGGGCCTTGGCGGCGACCAGCGGAAAGATCAACTCTTTCCACTCGGCGCGGAACCCAGCGACGGTGCGCGGATCGGCATGCGATGGGCGGTTTTCCTGAGTATGGGTTTTCGAACCATGGAACTTGCGGCTGTAGCGTTGCGCCAGATCGCGGGCAAATGCCTGCTGTTCGGGGGTCAGCTCGGCATTGGCCAAGGCCGGGGCGCGACCGAAGCGGATCGGTTCGGGTTTGGCGGGCTGGTCAAGCGGACCAGGTTGAACGACTGGTTCAATCGGCAGGGCAGCTGCAGCAGCAGGCTGCGGCGCCACAGCTGCTGCCGGAGCGGTTTGCCCCATCACGCGCAACTGCTCGATGAACAGCGCCTGCATCACCTGCATCTGGGATTGCATCAGGCTGGCCATGTCGCCCGAAGCGGCACCGGTCATCGGCAGAACCGTTGGCGCGGCTGGCATCGCGACTGCTGCAGTTTGTGCCGGGTTGACAGCCAGGGTCTGCGCCACGGCTGCGGCAGGTTCAGCTGGCACCACTTCGACAGGAAGCGAGGCGTCGAGATGGGCTGCGACAGCGGCAATGCTGGGAAAGTCGCCGAGCAGGCTGCGGAAGCTGATTTCGACGCCGTATGTCTTGGCCAGGGCCTGCGACATCTGCCCCATGAACAAGCTGTCGAACCCAAGCTCAAGGAACGGCGTAGCGGCATCCGCAACGTCGATATCCTCGCCGGACAGGTCGGTCAGCAATGCGGCAAGGTCGGCGGTCAGACGGTCGTGGCGCGGTGGGGCAACAGGGGCCAGAGACATGGTGGGCCTTTCAACAAGGGACGGGGCGGCCATGGGGGCGGCAGCAGATGGCGGGGCGGGCGCGGCCAGGGTAGCACCAACGACAGCGACAGGCGCAGCGACCCAATGGCGCTTTTTCATGAAAACGGTGCCCGGCAGGTCGAGCTTGCGACTGCCGCGACGGGTCGCACGCGGCCAGTCGACCGGCACGCCATGCGTCCACAGCGTGGCGGTGGCACTGGCCATCGCGGCATCATCCGACACTGCACGGTCGTGATCGGGCAGCGACTGGACCAGTGCGGCATGGGCCTCACGTGTCAGACTTTGCGCGGCAAAGGTCGAAAGGGTGTTGCCAGCCCCGACTTCCAGCAGGACCGGCGGCCCGCTGTTGATCGCGGTGGCGGCGAACGTCCGCACCGCCCGCGCAAACCGCACAGGTGCGCGGGCTTGCGCGGCCCAGAAGTCAGGGTCAGTTGCCTCGGCGTCGGTCATCAAGGCACCAGTCACCGCCGAAACCACCTGGATCGCCGGTGCGGTCAGGCCTGCAGCCGCAAGCGTGTCGCGCAGCGGTGCCACGACCGGCTCCATCATCCGACTGTGAAAGGCGTGGCTGGTGTGCAGCCGCCGGTGCGACAAGCCCGCGCCATCGAGCCGCTGTTCCAACGCGGCGATGGTGGCGTCGGACCCCGCCACCACCTGCATCTTCGGAGCATTCTCTGCCGCCAGATCGACGTCCTGGGTCATCAGCGGTTCCAGCACCGCCAATTCGGCCCGCACCGCAAGCATGACGCCCGCAGGCTGCGCCTGCATCAGGCGACCGCGCGCCGCGACGGCGTGAAGCGCCGCCTCGAAACTCATGATCCCGGACAGGGCAGCGGCAGCAAATTCGCCAACCGAATGCCCCAACACGGCCGCGGGGCGAACGCCGCGGGCAATCCAGACCTGAGCCGTGGCGAACTGGGTCAGAAACAGCGCGGGTTGCGCCATAGCGGTTTGCTTCAAGGCCCCGGCGGCCTCTGTCGCAACGGACATGTCGGTCAACAATGGCTTCAGCGGGCGGTCCAGCAGGGGCGACAGGATCTCGCAGCCCTGATCGATCCAGCGGGCATAGACGGGCACGTCGGCATAAAGACCGCTGCCCATGCCGGGATATTGCGCCCCTTGGCCCGGGAAAAGAAAGGCCACGGGCGGTGCATCGGGCCGTGCCCTGACGACGGGTGCAGCCAGCAGCCCGGCTGCGACATCCCCGGGTGAGGCCGCAGCAACGGCCAACCGGTATTCATGCGCCGTGCGCCCGTCTTGCAGGGTCAAGGCCACGTCAGCCAGACCTGGCGGTGCGGGCGCCCGCAGGACTGTGGCCAACTGGGCGGTCATGATGGCCAGAGCCTCCGGCGATTTCGCAGACAGGGGCAGGATCTGTACGCGGTCGGCTTCGGGTGCTTCGGCTGTGGCGGTCTCTGGCGCCTCTTGCAGGACGATGTGCACGTTGGTGCCACCGACGCCAAAGCCGCTGACCCCGGCGACGCGGGGCCCATCACTCGCCCAGTCCTGCAGACGGGTCGGCACGACGAAAGGGCCGGACGCGAAGTCGATCCGTGGGTTTGGCGCGCGGAAATTGGCCATTGGCGGGATTTGCCGCGCCTTCAGCGCTTGCAGGGTGCGGATCACGCTGACCGCCCCGGCCCCGGCATCAAGGTGACCGACGCTGCCCTTGACCGACCCCAAGGCAATACTGTGGTCGACTGCACCGAAGGCCTGCTGGAGGGCGCGCACCTCGATCGGGTCGCCGAGCGGTGTCGCCGTGCCATGGCATTCGATGAAGCTGACCTCGGACGGCGCAATCCCGGCATCGCGGTGGGCGGCGCGGATTGCCCCGGCTTGTCCGGTCACCGACGGGGCGGTGAAGGAAATCTTGTCAGCCCCATCATTGTTCAGACCGACGCCCCGGATGACGCCTTCGATCCGGTCGCCGTCCGCAAGGGCCTGGGCCAGCGGTTTCAGCAGCAACACACCGCCGCCATGGCCAAAGACCGTGCCGCCGGCCTCGGCATCGAACGGCCGGCACAGGCCGTCAGGCGACGACATGCCGCCTTCCTGGGTAATATAGCCTCGTTTCTGCGGGAAGGTGATCGATATGCCGCCCGCCAAAGCCATGTCGCACTGGCCGGCCCGCAGCGCGGTGACCGCCTGCGAAATCGCCGCCAAACCGGTCGAACAGGCGGTGTGCACAGTCATCGCCGGACCCTTCAGGTCCAGCTTGTAGGCCACCCGGGTCGACAGCGTGTCTGTGATATTGCCGGTCAGGGTCGTGTAGTTGTCGATCTGGAAACCGTCGGTGAAAGCGGCAAGCGCTGCGCGGTCGGACATCAGGTTGTGCAGCATATAGGTGCTGGTCGACGACCCGGCATAGACGCCGATTGCACCGCCCGGGCGGGTCGGATCGCAGGCTGCCGCGTCCAGGGCAGCCACGCACATCTCCAGAAACACCCGGGCTTGCGGGTCGATCTTCTCGGCCTCACGCGGCATTATGTTGAAGAAGCGGGCGTCGAACATGTCGACATCGTCCAGCACTGACCGGGCCGGTACATAGTTCGGATCGGACCTGCGGGCGCTGCCGTCTTCGAGGTCCTCAGGTGTGAACCGCTGGATCAGGTTGGCACCGACGCATTGGCTGGCCCAGAACGCGTCCAGTGTTTGGGCACCCGGCACGCGGGCGGCATAGCCGATGACGGCAATGTCCGAGGACCGAACTTTTGCAGCGGGTGCGCACTCGATCCCGATGGGGGCGGTCTGCGGCGCTGCGGACTTCGCCGCTTCGGCGAGTTCGGCGGCGATGTCGCCGAGACGGGGGCGTTCGAAGAACAAGGTCAGGTCGAAGGGGAAACCCAGCAACCGCTCCAATCGTGCATGGGCGTCGATCAGTTGTAGCGAGGTGCCGCCGGCGTCGAAGAAGGTGGCGGCATCGGACAAGGCACCACAGCCGAGGATATCATCCCAGACCCGGGCGACCGTCGCACGGATCTGGCCGGCTGCGATTGCAGGGGCAGCTGCGGCCCGGCCCGCGGCAATCTGCGCCTCGATCGCGGCGCGAACCGCCTTGCGGTCGGGCTTGCCCATCTTGGTGACCGGAAGTTCGGACAACACCTTCACGTGGCGCGGCAGCAACTCGGCGTGCAGCGTCCGGCGCGCCTCTTCCATCACCTGGCCTATGAACGCGGTTTCGTCGGCGGGCAGTTCCGAAGGTTGCAGCGCCAGACCGATCCGCTTGTCGCCAGCGGGTCCTGTCACGGCCTCCACAATGGCAAGGTGAACGCCCGCGACAGTGCGGAAGACATGTTCGATGCCGTCCAGTTCGATGCGCCGGCCACCCAGTTTGATCTGGCGGTCGGCGCGGCCGAAGAATTCGAACACGCCATCTGCCCGACGCAACGCCATGTCGCCGGTCCGGTACACCCGGCCAGACTGGCCGGGGCGCGGGTCATCGATGAAAGACTCGGCGGTCCTGGCGGGCATGCCGTAGTAGCCAAGGGCGACGCCCGCACCGCCGATCAGCAGTTCGCCCATGGTTCCGTCAGGCAGTTCGGCAAGGGTTTCGTCGACGACGAACGCGTGTTCGTGGGTCAACTCGCGGCCAATCGGGATTGGGTCGCCGTTCAACAGATCCAGGCCGATCTCTTGCACGATGGAAATGCAGGTGGTCTCGGACGGGCCATAGATATTGACCATCGACAGCTGCGGCGCGACCGCTTTCAGCCGGCGCAGCGGGTCCGGCGACAGCACGTCACCTCCGGCCATGGCCAGCCGGACCGTGGCAAACGCCTCGGCATGATGGTCAACGATCAGGTTGTGCATGCCGACATATTGCGAGGTCACGGTGACCTTGTGCCGGGTCATCGTCGCCGCGATTTCGGGCAGCGCGGGGCGCGGCGCTTCCACCACCGCCACTGCGGCCCCGGCCATGAACGCCAGCCAGACCTCGATCAGGCCGCCGTCGCAAGCAAGGCTGGAGGCGTGCAGCATGATGTCGTCCGGGCGCAGACCAATCACAGGCTGGTCCAGCGTGAAAGCCGCCAGTCCACGGTTCGCCAGCACGACGCCCTTGGGCGTGCCGGTCGTGCCAGAGGTAAAGACCATGCAGGCGGCATCCTCGCCATGTCCCTGCGGCCAGTCATGGTGGTCCATGATGGCGTCAAACTCGGACAGCGCGATCACCGGCACCGTGGCAGCCGCGGTGCAACCGTCGGGCAGGGGGCCCGGGACGGCCTGCAGGATGGCGGCGAACGGCACCTGGCCTACGATCTGCGCAAGCTGTGCAGCGTCGGAATAGGCCGGATCAAGCGGCACAAAACCGGCACCGGCCCGTAACGTCCCCAGCATGGCAATCAGATTGTCTTGTGAGCGTGAGAAAGCCAAGCCGACGAAATCGCCGGGCTTGACACCCGAGGCGCGCAAGCCAGCGGCCACTGCGTGTGCGCGGGCGATCAACTGACTGTAACTCAGGCAACTGTCACGCAACAGGATGGCAGGCGCATCGGGTCGCAGACGCGCAACATGTTCGATATAGTCGATCAAGGGGCGGCGCGGATCAAAGGCCCGCAAAAGCGCGGAAGTGACTGTTCGATCTGTCATTTCAGCCACCTCTAACTGTCAATAAAAATACCTAACTCGACCAGGGCACGGCCACGGTGGTTGGGCCGGTCCGATCGATGCAAATAGCGCAGCCAGCCTATCCGTCGCCGCCACTTCTTGTCGACGTCTCACAGGGGGACAGCACCTGCTCCCGCCACCTAAGCACAAAATTAGTCAATGCAAAGAAGCGGTTGCGGCACATTTCCAACAACGAAACACTGTGTTTCGTCAACATCCAGTGTCGCCAGACTGCAGACAATACTACCTTCATGCATTCATTGTTTCCGAATGGGCCAACTGCAATGACCGGCGACCAGAGTGCGCTTTGCAGCGGACGATTCGCAGGGTAACAGGGGCGAACCGCCAAGCCGAAACGCAAGGACTGCGCCGTGACCCATCCGCCCACCGGCCCGCTTGACCCCGATGCCCGCGTCGTCATCGACCGTCTGAATGCGCTCAACGCGCCGGGATACGAGACGATGCCGCCACAGACTGCCCGCGCCATTGCAGCCCATTTGCGCCGCAACGCGGCCTATCCGACGGTGAAGGTCGGCGCCGTCCGCGATTTCGACCTCGCCAGCGATGCCAGGCCGTTGCGGGCACGTCACTACCGCCCGCTTATGCAGCAGACCGGCAGCGCCCCGGCGTTGGTATATTTTCATGGCGGCGGCTGGACGCTGGGCGGTCTTGATACCATGGACCATCTGTGCCGGGCGCTTGTGCGTCAGGCCGGTGTCGACATCGTCTCGGTCGAATACCCGTTGGCACCCGAAAGCCGGTTCACAGCAACAGTTGCGGTTTGCGCAGGCGCGGTGCGCAAAATCTTCGCCATGGCTGGGGAGCTGGGTCTTGATCCCGGCCGCGTGGCTTTGGGCGGTGACAGTGCCGGAGGCAACCTTGCGGCGGTACTGGCCTTGACGGCGCGCGATGGGGGACTGCCTGCGGTTCGGGCGCAGTGCCTGATCTATCCCGCGCTTGACCTTCGGCGCTCCACGGTCGTTAGCGGAGTGACAAACAGCACTCTGTTCATGCGACCCGAGACGATGGACTGGTTCACCGGCAATTATCTTGGGCCGGGGGGCGACGCCTCGGATTGGCGCGCCTCGCCTTTGCTGGCAAACGACCTGACCGGGCTGCCGCCAAGCTATGTCCTGACCGCCGGACATGACGTGCTCCGGGTTCAGGGGCTTGACTACGTCGCGCGACTGAAGAGTGCCGGTGTGCTGGTGATCGGCCGTGACTATCCCGGCCAAATTCACAATTTCATCGCCATGCCCTATGCGATACCGACGGCACATGCCGCCATCGCCGACATCGCTGAATTTCTGGTCGAATATTTGTGCGGCCAGACCGGAGTGTAGTGCGCTCAGGGACGGGGCAGGGTGACGATGTGGCGTTTCAGACACCAGCCCACCACCACGACCCAGGTCACAACCAGCCCGGCGATGGCAGCAAGCAGCCCATCCGTCGGTCCCATCTGCGCGCGAACGCCTGCGCTGAGGATCAGGCCGACAAGGCACAGCGTGGAAAGCACTGTGGCCGGCAGCAAAGCCTTTATCGCGGCCCGCGCGGTAATCTGCAACGACGGGAAGATCACCGCGACCGACAACACCGCCGATACCGCCGACATCAGAACATGGGACCACGCCGCCTGCGGGGCACCAAAGCGGCCGAACGCGGCGAGCGCCAGCAGAAAAGCCACAAGTGCTGCGCCCCGCACCCACATCTGTGTCGTGCCTTTGCCTTGGCAGACCATTGACGGTTCCAGAAGGACTGACAGAAAGCCGACCCCGCGTGACAGGCAGAGGATCACGATCACGGGTGCGGCCGGGAGCCATGACTTGTCGAACAGGAACACCACAAGGTCATTGGCCAACACACCGAAGGCGACCAAAATCGGCCACAGCATCAAAGTACCAAAGCCCATACCCTCCAGCCAGACCGCGCCAAGCTCTTCGTGACGTCCGGCTTTTTCAACCTGCGACATCCGCGACCAGGCGATGGTGTTCAACGGTTGAAACACCAAGTCAGCCGCAGTCTGCGAAATCCGCGCGCCGCCGCGATAGGCTCCAACAGCAGCTGTGTTCATGAATCCGCCGAGGATCAGGTCGGCGCCATAATTCGCCGACATCGCCATGGCCGAAGTGCCCCACAATGGAAACGCCGTCTGCCGCAACCTGCCAAAGGCCGCGCGGCTGGCCTGGAAGGCCGGAATGCTGCGGCTGGCCAACAGCGCCACCGTCAATTCGATCGCCAGTGCGGCATAGCGCCCGACGACCAACGCCAGAATTCCGAACCCCGAGGTCAGGCACAGCCATGTCACAAAAAGCGCCACGGCTTCCGACAGCATTCCATAGGTGCTGACCAGTCGCACCCGCCGGTCGCGGATCAGATGCAGCTCATTCCAGGCGGCGGTTGCGCGCAGCAAGGGGATCGGGGCCAGTGCCAGAAACACCGTTGCCATGACGGCATTCGACCCGTTAAGGATCAACCCCACTGCAACCATCACCACGGTGCCGCCCGCGCCGATGACCGCCATCGACCAGAAGCCGGTGTGACGGTCATCCGTGAAATCCGGACTGCGCAGCAGCGCCTGATAAAACCCGGTATAGACCAGGCTCACAAAGATCACGCAGGTCGCCCAACCCAGCGCATAGGTGCCAAAGCCCGAGATGTCGATGTAGCGGGCCGCAATCATGATCTGCACGAAGGCGAGCAGCTGGACTGCCATCCGCGACATCACGCCGATCACGAATGGTGACAACAGCACCGACAGCACGCGCATACGTCCAACCTCCGGATGATCGCCGCCAGACGCAAATCGCGGCGCACTCCGCCACCCCCGATATGCCTTGATCAAGATTTCCATTCCATGCCCATGCTATCTGTGGCCTGAAATTTTGCTACGGACCAGCCCCAGTCGTAGCGCCACTGCGTAAAAGAAGTGCGGCCAAACCCGGCCTCATGCCCCTGAGTTGCGAATGGGTCAGTCCGTCCGCTGCAACAGATATCCGCGGCTGACGCTGCGGCCGAGATCCGGATGGGTGTCGATGACGTGGCCCAGCGAAGCGATCTCCCAACTGTCGGCGATCCGGTAGCCTGCGTCGGCAAGTTCCCCCTCGAACGCGCCTCGGCAGCGGATCTGATAGGGCACCCGGGCAGGCCCGATACGTTCCAGCGTCGTCACCGACGGCCCGTCGCGCGTCGCCACCTTGTTCAGCAGAATGTGGCGCGGCCGGTTGGGCAGTCGCGCCAGGAAATCCGGAAATGGAATGTCGAGATATTGCAGCAACCCAGAGGCCAGCAGCAGGTCCGTTGGCAAGACCTTGGCCAGATCGTCGGTGAAGCCGACTTCCATGGGCACGTCGCCTCGCAATTGGGCGGCGCGGCCGGCGCTGACCGTCTCTGGCAGATCATAGACTGTCCAGGAGACGTCATGAAGCTTCAATAACCCCCTGAAGGCGATGTATTTTGTCCCAAAATGGCCGCCAGCATCAAGAATCGTCATCCCCGGCTCATGCAGCTTTTCCAGCCAAAACATCACCGGATAATCCCAGATCCGCACCGCGCACATCACCGCGAAATTCACCGCAGCCACGTCGCTGTGGTCATAGGTGGCAATCCATCGGCGCGGGACCGCCGCCAATGCCGCCGTACGGTTCGGGAAGGCGCCAAGCATTGCAGGTTGCCGCGGGCTCCAACGCTTCAGTCGCGACAGACCAGTGACGGCCGGAGAAATGATATGGCGGATGAGCCAGGTCTCAATCCCCTTGAGACGGGACTTGGCCCTTTGCCGCAGTCCCGTGGTAAGATCTGTAGTCTCGGTATCGCTTGTCATGGCGGACGATATGCCGCCCGAAAGTGGCTTTTTTGGGAATAATCCATGCCCATTTGGTCGCTGCCGCGCGGCCGTGCGAACCTGCAACTTCAAAACCGCGCCGCCACTGAATAGGCGACAATGCCGACATATTCCTTCACCGCGCGGTTGAGAAAATAGAGGTTCAGCGCCAGATCCCATGTTCGCCCGCGTCCGCCCGGCGGGATGGAGAAATCGACCGGCCAGGCCGTCAGCCCGGTCCAGCCTGCCCGTTCAAACGCCGCCATCGCCCTTGGCATATGCGAGGCGCTGGTGACCAGAAGCCAACGCTCACCCGGTTTCGGCTTGGCAGCAACCAGCGAAAGTTCGGCGTTTCCGGCGGTGTTGCGCGACTGCCCCTCCAGCACAAACCGCGCCGGGTTTACCCCGAGTTCGGTCAGCAGGGCGGCCATCACCTCTGCTTCGGACGGCACGGCGCCGCCGATCGGACCCAGCGTCGCGCCACCACCCGACAGGACGACACGCGCATCGGGAAAGCGCAGCGCCAAAACCGTGCCCTCGGTCACCCGCTCGGCCTGGTCGTTCAGATGGACTTGCCCGGTCGCCCGCCACTTCTCGGTCTCGACGGCACCGCCAAGGATGATGATCCCGTCCGGTGGCCCGGCCAGGGGCGGGTTGGCGGGATAGCGGCTCTCCAGTGGCGCAAGTGCCCAGTCGCCGACCGGCACGGCTGTCAAGGTGACCAGCGCGGCCAGAACCAGCACGGTGCAGCCGGTGGCCAACCGGTGAAACCCGCGCCACCGCGCGACCGCCGCCACGATCAGCCCGACGATCAGCCAGGTCTCGCCCACGATCACGAGACCCACGAGCTTCGAAATCACGAAGAAAATCGTCGACGTCATTGCGCCCTCACTATCGATGGTCCCGCCAGTCATCTGACCTGCGCTTTCGGGGTAAAGCATAGGTCGTGCCGCGCCGGGGTGCCACTGCCTGCGCCGGGACAGTCAATTTCCATCCGGCCCGGTCTGTTCCAGCTTTGTTCGAATGCGGCCAAATGGTGTCGAAACTGTGCGGGGGGAGGGTGCCGGATGGGAGTGATTCGGCCTTCCTTAACGGTAACATTGCGTTAAAGCGCAATGATCGGGCGATTTTGCTAAAATTGGTGCGGAACGCGCAACAGCGGTTCGCAGATCAGGGCAAAAAAGTGGCAGATTTTCGGCGACGTGGTTAAGGCGGCCGGTTGTTTCCGCGGTCGCTACAATCCTGACATGCGGTTTTTGGCAGCTTTGACAAATTGCCATGATTTAAAGCACCTCTGCAAAAGCGATCCACTGCCATTGTTTATGAATTGGAAACGAACGTTAATATTGCGTTAACCATTGCCAGGTTTGCCGGCGCCAAATGCGGCACAACCAAGGCAAGTTGGGGGCGGCTTCGCCTTTTTTCCCCTTCCTGTCAGGCTTAACCAAAGGTATTCAGATGGCGTCCTACTGGGAAGGACAAAGGCCGTGGGGGCGGTCTGTGAGTGGTGTTGCACCTGTTCGTGCGGGCACGTTGGTTTTGGTTCTGCTGGGGCGCTGTGCCCCAACTCCCTTGTCGGCCTTCGGTCGATGACATGGAACCGGTTAACGTCCCCACAGGCGACAAACACAACAGTCCGGCGTCTGGCTCGGCCATCATTGGCCGGGGTTTTTGCGTTCCATCCAGAACGCTTGACCAAGCCAGAGTTGAAGGGCGGCGTGCCGTCCTTGAGCTTGTAACCTTGGGGGCAACCCCATGAAACGCGACGGAGACTGCGGATGACGACCCCGAGCCTGATCCCCAAACAAGCGGCGCTTAACGCCCGTTTGGCCGGGGTCACCGGATGGGACACGTCAGCCATGATGGCTCTGCCGCATTGTGCAACGCGGTCGTAAGGATGCCGGACATGAAAACGAAGGTTTGTGACGGGGTTTGCAAGAACGACCCTGCAAAACAAGTGAGAGGCCAGGCTGTCAGCTTGGGTTATGTGGTTGAAGTTGCTTCTGTCGAGGAGGTTTGCAAATGACTTTATCGGTTTTCCGCTGGTGCGATACCTCGGGCCATTGGCATGATGGCTACCCGGATTCGAGCTGCCACTACACCCATGTCGAGACCTGTGACAACTGGGGACACTGGCACGATTGCACGCCGAAACTTGACGGCTATGTCGACGGCACCGCTGGCAATGACCTGATCGATTACAACTACACCGGCGATCCGCAGGGCGACAAGATCGACCATTCCGACGCAGTTTTGAGCGGCGCTGCGCCGAATGACGACTATGTCCGCGCCGGTGCCGGCAATGACACCGTGCTGGCCGGTCTCGGCAACGACAGGGTCTATGGCGGCGACGGCAATGACAGCCTGAACGGCCAGGACGGCAATGACACGCTTTATGGTGAGAACGGCAACGACACCCTCATCGGTGGCGCGGGTAACAACGCCGAATACGGCGGCGCGGGCAATGACGTATTCGTCGGCGGTTCGGGCTCGGACACCTTCTACGGTGGCACCGATCAGGACAATATCGACTATTCGTCCTCGGGTGCCGCGGTTCAGGTCAATCTGACCACCGGCGTGCTGACCGGCGGCGATGCGGCCAATGACCATATCGGCAATGGCATCGACGGCGTGATCGGCTCGGCCTATGGCGACAGCCTGACCGGCTTCGACCAGCAGGGCACTGACGCGGGTGACATTTACACCAACCAGTTCTTTGGCGGCGGCGGCAATGACACCATTTCCGCAATGGGCGGGGCGGACCTCGTCTATGGCGGCGCTGATCAGGACTTGGTCTATGGCGGCACCGGCAACGATACGCTTCATGGCGATGCCGGCAATGACACGGTCTTTGGCGGTGCAGGGCGTGACCTCGTCTATGGTGGCGACGGCAACGATGTGATTGACAGCTCGACCGGCAACCTCGCCGATCAGCATCCCGACATCGGTTATCCGGGCCTTTACCCGGCCGACAGCGACGTCAACGATGACAAGGACTCGGTATATGGTGGGGCTGGCGACGACACCATCCGCACCGGCGACGATGCCGACAGCATCTATGGCGGCACCGGCAATGACAGCATCGACGCGGGCGTCGACAACGATACCGTGTTTGGCGATGACGGCAACGACACCATTATTGGTGGCGAAGGCTCCGACAACATCGACGGCGGCAACGGCAACGACCTGATCTACGGCGGTTATGGGCCCGGCGTGCCTGATGCAGTGAACATTCCCGACGCTACCGATCTGGCACCGGGCAACGGTCGCGACTTCATCCATGGCGGCGAAGGCAACGACACCATCTTCGGCATGGACGACCGCGACACCATCTACGGCGATGCCGGCAATGACAGCATCGACGGCGGCATCGACAATGACGAAGCCTATGGTGGTGCCGGCAACGACACGATCACTGGCGGCGAAGGCTCGGACACGCTTTATGGCGGCGACGACCGGGACATGTTCGTCGGCAACACCGCTGGCGACTATGTCGACGGCAACGAGGGCGGCAACGACTATGACACGCTCGACCTGACCGGCGCCGGGCCGCTTCACATCAACTATGACCCGTTGAACCATGAAAACGGCGTCGTCAACTTCCTCGACCCGACCGATCACCATGTGACCGGCACCCTGACGTTCAAGAATATCGAGAATGTCATCCCCTGCTTTACCCCCGGCACGCTGATTGCGACGCCGCGCGGCGAAGTGGCGGTGGAGGATCTGCGTGCCGGTGACAAGATCATCACGCGTGACAATGGCATGCAGGAAATCCGCTGGATGGGCCGCCGCGATCTGTCGTGGACCGATCTGGCCTCGGCACCGCATCTTAAGCCGGTGCTGATCCGGCAAGGTGCCTTGGGCAACGGTCTGCCCGAGCGTGACATGCTGGTCTCGCCGAACCACCGGCTGCTGGTCGCCAATGACCGGACGGCGCTGTATTTCGACGAGCATGAGGTTCTGGTTGCGGCCAAGCATCTGGCGGCGGGCAAGGGCATCCACTCGGTTGACGCCGCGGGGACGTCCTACATACACTTCATGTGCGACCGTCACGAAGTCGTGCTGTCGAACGGCGCCTGGACCGAAAGCTTCCAGCCGGGCGACATGACGCTGAAGGGCATGGGGAACGCGCAACGTTCGGAAATCTATGACCTGTTCCCGGATCTGAAGACCGATGCCGGTGTCGAAAGCTATACTGCGGCACGGCGCACGCTGAAGCGTCACGAGGCGTTGCTGATCGCGAAATGACTATGCAGCTGTCGGAATGACGTGTGTTCCGGCATGGAACAGGGGGGCGCGAGCCCCCCTTTTTCATTTGTGCCGTGCTGCCTTGTTGAATAGGCATCATGGTCGCATCTGACCGCAAGCCTTTGATTCAACTCAATTGACCTTGCCCGGTCGCCAATATGCCCCGATTTGAACCAAATTGAACCCATTTCGAGAACGATAACCCGCCTGAGCGAGGTGGGACTCATTCGATATGGACATGACCCTGATCAACGGCTTTAGAGACGGCGACAAGACAACCGGGTGTACGGTTTCAACGCATGCGCGGCTGGCGGTGCGGCCATGGTAGCTTTGATCAACGGACTTGGCGGTACCGCAGGTTATGGGGAAAACCAGGTCACCACCGGCACCCTGACCGGCGGTAACCTTGATGACGGCTATGTAAAGGTCGATATAACGTCGGTCTTCGGCGCGACCGGCATGAACATGTACGGGACGAACTATTCGTCCATCTACATCAGCACCAACGGCATCATCACCTTTGGCAGCGGTACGGCCAGCTATACGCCAGCGGCGCTGACTTCGCTGGGCAAACCGTCAATCTCGCCGTTCTGGACTGATGTCGATATCAACAAGGGCGGCGCGATCTATTGGGATCTGGACCCCGCCAACGGCAACGTCACCATCACATGGGACGCGGTCCACGCCTATTCGGCCAGCGGCACCGACAGTTTTCAAGTGGTCTTGTCGAACCTTGGCGGCGGCAACTTTGGCGTCGATTTCCGCTATGCCTCGATCGGCTACACCAATGGCTATGCCGGACAAGCCACCGTCGGCATTTCCAACGGGACCAACCAGCAGACCCTGCTGGCAGGGTCGGGCAATGCCGCGCAGCTGGCGACCTATGCCTCGACCGACTTTCAGACCAACGATCCGTCCGGCGAATACTCTTTCGGCGTAACGGGTGGCGCCGTCGATCTGCGTGACGGCACGGTTGACGGCACCTCGGGCAACGATCTGATCAACGGCAGCTATATTGATTCCCATAACGACCGGATCGATGCCAACGATGCCCTGGGATACAATGGCACCACCGGCAATGATGACTACATACGTGCAGGGGCGGGCAATGATACGGTCTATGCAAACCTCGGCAACGATCAGGTTTACGGTGACGCCGGCAACGACCTGATCTATGGCGGCGATGGCAACGACACTGCCTATGGCGGCAGTGAGAATGACACGATTTACGGTGATGCCGGCAACGACATGCTGTACGGCGATGACGGCAGCGACAGCCTGTTCGGCGGCACCGAGCGCGACACGCTGTATGGTGGCCTCGGCAACGACTACCTGTCAGGTGACGCCGGCAATGACCTGCTCTATGGCGGCGACGGCAACGACAACCTGTTCGGCGGCGCAGACAATGATACGCTCTATGGCGATCTCGGCAATGACTCGCTGACGGGCGATGACGGCAACGATCTGCTTTACGGTGGGGCGGGCAACGATTCGCTGTATGGCGTGCTCGGCAATGACACCCTGTACGGCGATGCTGGCAATGACCTTCTGTCCGGCGGCGCGGGTGACGACAGTTTCGTGCTGGCGGATGGCTTCGGCAACGACACCATTGTCGGCGGCGAGACGTCTGAGACCGCTGGCGACACCCTTGACCTTTCGGCCCTGACCGCCGGTGTCACCGTCGTTTTGTCCGGCACCGAAGCGGGCACTGCAACTTCAGGCAGCAACACCGCCACGTTCAGCGAAATCGAGACCTACATCCTGACCGCGCAGTCCGACAGTTTCAACGGTGCGGCAGGCAGCGGGGCGATCAATCTCGACGGTCGCGCCGGCAATGACACGCTGATCGGTGGCACTGGCGCGGACACGCTGCTGGGGGGCGTCGGCAACGACAGCCTGTCAGGCGGTGCCGGCAACGACCAGCTGTTCGGCGGCACCGAGAATGACACGCTGTCCGGCGACGCCGGTAATGACCTGCTCTATGGTGGTGACGGCAATGACAGCCTGTCGGGCGGTACCGAGAACGACACGATATACGGTGATCTGGGCAACGACGTCCTCAGTGGCGACGCCGGGGCAGATTCGCTGTTCGGCGGGACCGGGAACGACTCACTCTATGGCGGGACCGAGAACGACACCTTGTCCGGCGATGCCGGCAACGACCTGCTCTACGGTGGCGACGGCAATGACAGTCTGTCGGGTGGCACCGAGAACGACACACTCTATGGCGACAACGGCAATGATTTCCTGAGTGGCGACGCCGGGGCAGACTCGCTGTTCGGCGGGGCAGGGAACGACTCGCTATATGGCGGCACCGAGAATGACACCCTTTCGGGCGACGCTGGCAACGACCTGCTCTACGGCGGCGACGGCAATGACAGCCTGTCGGGCGGCACAG
>JBDTQR010000048.1:0-24036 GCA_039932095.1 bacterium
ATGAGCCGAACTCTCTGGCCGGTGCGGGTGAGGAGCCGGGGCCCCGCGCCATGGATCAGGGGTTTCAGTCCCTCACGCGTCTGGGTGAGCCGACAGCCGAAAAGCGCCGCATCAGGGCAGAGACTTTCGCGGATCACTTCAGTCAGGCAAGGCTGTTCTATCAATCGCAGTCCAAGGTCGAGCAGGGACATATCGTGGCGGCCATCGTTTTCGAATTGTCGAAGGTAACCTTGCCGCATGTCAGGCAGCGCGCCTTGGGGCAGTTGCAGAATATCGACGCAGAGCTTGCGCGGCGGATAGCCTCCGGATTGGGGATCGATTTGCCGGCGGCCATCGCCCCCGCCAGGCAACCCGTGAAAATGGTTTCATCGGACGCGCTTTCGATCTTGAAACAAGAGGCCCCCAATGCTGGCCGTTCTCTGGCCATCCTGGTGTCAGATGGTGCAGATGCCACCATTGTCGAAGGCCTGATGGCGGCGGCCACCGCGGCCAAGGCAGCGGTCAAAGTCATCGCGCCCAAGGTTGGCGGTGTGCAGCTTACCGATGGCAAGATGTTGCCGGCGGATGAAAAGATCGACGGCGCGCCTTCCGTCCTGTTTGATGCCATTGCGCTGGTCCTGTCGGCCGAAGGCGCACAGGCTCTGACAGGTGAAAAGGCCGCGCTGGATTTCGTGTCAGACGCCTACGCGCATTGCAAGGCGATCGGTTACACCCCGGCCGCACAAGCCCTACTCAAGAAAGTCGGCGCCGAGCCGGACGACTTCTTCAGCGACCTGACCCATGCGTCCGACCAATTGATTGCACGTCTGTCGAAACGCATCTGGGACCGTGAGCCCAAGGTCAAACAACCCCTGTAGCTTTGTCGCGACACCGAACGCCGGACCTTGTCGCGCTTCGGCGGGGTCCGGAGGTGAGACCGACCCACAAGCGCACGGGCGCCAGAAATCCAACTGCCGGTCTTTGAAATTGCTCGGAAAATGCTAGTTTTCGTTTTCCAGAATTCCGTAGTTGGAAGACTGGTTTTTCAGGATTTTCTGATCATAAAAACCCTCATCAGCCAATCCGCGGCGAAGAAGTTCGCGAACGGCAGCGGACCGGCTGGGCATCCGTTCTGCAAAGCGCCAGTTGTCGAGCGCCAATAACTCATCTTCCGTAATCATGATCTGCAGTCTTTCGATCCGCTTGCCAGACTCAGAGGACGAAATGTTTGCGTTGTCTTCCATGCTGCACCTGCCCAGTCGTTCATGCGCGTTATACTCATAGTACCCATTACCCTAACTGCAAGCAATATCCTTTGTTTGCGCCGTCTGCCCAGAGTGCTGGTATGTGGAGGATCCAGCCGATACCGCAAAACACACACTATTGGCATATCAAGTACCTGATTTTATTTGATAAACTTGGAAATTGCGCTTTCTGTTCTTGATGGAGGCCGAAATGCAGCAATTGACCACAAGCTCTGTCAGCACAACGACATGCCAACACATCCTGTTTGTCTCGCAGGACGCGCTGCTGGGTCTGGACCTGAATGAGGCGCTTTCGGTCGCAGGCATGCCGCCAATGATCCAGACCCGCACGATCGAAGATGCGGCATCCCGGGCGATGGGCTATCGGGCGGTGATCGTGGATCTGGGCGAACTGGACGATGTACCAACGCATATCGAACAGTTGAAGGAGCTGAGCCTTCCGATGATCGTGATCGCAGACACCGACGACGTCGTACGGGCGCTCGACCTCGATGCCAACTCCTGGTTCATCAAACCGCTGTCCGCTGACCTTATGATCCTGCGGGTTCTGGAGTTGATTGGCACCTGAAGGCACAGTTGCCGCCGCACATCTTCGCACCGAAACGCTGGCGTCAACTTGTTCCCGTTTCCCAAAGATCACAGGGTGGCTCGTCCGTTGACGCGCCCTCGGTTTCCGGCAAGTCCGCTTTGACACACAGCCGTCGCAGGCATAAGGCGGGTCAAACCGCTTTGAGAAATGGAAGATCGGGTCATGGAACATGTTGAGCAGTCGCTTGGGACATTGTTCGTTGATTTGCACCGTTCGGGTCTGTGGCCCGATCAGAAGGCCATATCGGATTCGGTCCTGCTGGCCCCTGCCCCCGAAATTGTTGCGGCCTATGCCAGAGCCAAGGGCCGGGCGCATAATCATGGCGCTGTGGACCTGATGGCGTTCTACCACCGCTATTTCCGTCCGGCGCGCCAGCCGGAAGGCGGCTATCGCACCAATCCCGAACATGGACCCAAGGCCCATCTGGCCGAGGTCTGGTCGCAGCTTGTGCGCCCCGCCGATGACCCGGACCTGCGCTCGTCGCGCCTGCCCTTGCCGCACCCTTACGTGGTGGTCGGCGGGCGGTTTCAAGAGGTCTACTATTGGGACAGCTATTTCACCCAGCTTGGCCTGCTGAAGACAGGCCAGTTCGGGCTGGTGCGGGGGATGCTGGACAACTTCGCCTATGTCATCGCCACCATCGGCCATATCCCGAATGGCTGCCGGTCCTATTTCCTGACCCGGTCGCAACCGCCGTTTTTCGCCGCGATGGTCCGCGATTACGGCAGAGCGACCGGTGATCTCGCTGCCGCCTACGCGACCTATCTGCCCGCCATGGAGGCAGAGTATTGCTATTTCACCACAACGGCCCATACCGTCGGCGGGCTTGCGCGGTATTGGGATGAAGCGTCGGGGCCGCGGGTCGAGATGTATGGCCACGATCTCGGCTGGGTCGACTTTGCGGAGGACCACCCCGACTATTTCCGCAACCTGCGAGCGGCCTGCGAGAGCGGCTGGGATTTCTCGTCGCGCTGGCTGACCGATCCCATGGACATCTCCACCATCCGAACAACGGATCTGTGGGCGGTCGATCTGAACTGCCTGTTGTTGCAACATGAAGAGATACTGGCAGAGGCCAGCAACTCCCCGGCTTACGGCGTTGCTGCCGATGCAAGACGGGCGGCTATTGCCGGGCAGTTCTTTGATGACCGGCTTGGCTTCTTCTGCGATGTCGAAATTGCCGGGGGCACCCTGTCGCAGCGTGTCACGGCGGCGGGTCTTTTTCCGTTGTATGTCGGGGCCGCGACCCCGCAGCAGGCCGCCCGCGCGGTGGCGGTGCTGAAGGACAGGCTGCTGGCACCCGGCGGACTGCTGACAACCGACATCACCTGCGGTCAGCAATGGGATGCGCCGAACGGTTGGGCACCGTTGAACTGGATCGCAATCCAGGGCCTGCGCCGCTACGGCTATGCCGATCTGGCCGACGATCTGCGGCGGCGCTGGTTGGCCACCTGCGATACGGTGTTCAAGGCCAGCGGCAAATTCGTCGAGAAATACAACGTCATTGACCCGCTCGCCCCCAGCGGTGGCGGGGAATACGCGCTGCAGGACGGGTTCGGCTGGTCGAATGGGGTTTATCTGGACCTCGCCGACTGACCCCAGTTTGCCCTATTCGCCGATCTGACCCAGCGTGCCGATGAACTTCGAAAACAATTCGCCCTGCGAATTGATCCGCAACTTGGCATAGATGTTGCGCCGGTGGATGCGCACCGTCCCCGGCGAAATCGACAGGATCTGGCCCACCGCTGCCGCCGAATGGCCCTGCAACGTATGCTCGACGATCTGGCGCTCGCGGTTGGTCAGCACGCCATCGCCAAAGGTCTGAAACGACGCTTCGATCCGCGTCAGCGGGCCATGATCCGGCGTCTGCCCGGCACCAGCATCAAGACGCAGCGCAACGTCATTCCAATGCTGCCGCAGACTGGCCGCGACGATCGGAGAAACGTCGGTCAACGCGCGCAGGTCCCGGCTGGAAAACGCCCGCTCGGCCCGCATCAGCGACAACACGATCATGCTGCCGTCCGGCAGATCGACAAAATAGCCGATTTCCTCGGCAAGTCCGGTCTGGACATAGTAGCTACGAAAATATTCACCCTGATAGAACCGGTCCGGCGCCAGATCGCGCATTCGGTAAAGGCCCGCGCCGACAGGCCGGGTCGCGGCCAGATAGAACGGGTCCAAAAGATAGGGGCCAGCCTGATAATCCTCGACGAAGACCTTGCGTTTTGCCGCGGGCAAATCATCATGCAGGTCAGATGGTCGTGCCGATCCGTGGTAGCCAAAGCAGACTGTATAGTCATAGGGCGCAACGCAGCGCAGAAGCTGCGCCAAAGCGGCCGGAAAATCAGCCGTGCGGAGGGCAGCGATCATCGCCCCGGTTGCCTGCATAAGATCTGTTCGAGTCATCTGCCGCGAAACCTCCGCAAGAATATGCCTTTTGGGGTATATACACCGAAGGGCGCCTTTTCTATCGTTTCATGCAAACCAGAGGATATGTAGCGCCGAATGACCGCCGACCAACCTGGCCAGACTGCCGCCATCGCCGAACTACGCAGCGCCTCCAAACATTACGGGGCGGTGGTTGCTGCCGACAGCCTTAGCCTGCGGATCGAGCGAGGAGAGTTCCTGTCGTTTCTCGGTCCGTCAGGCTGCGGCAAGACGACGGCGCTCAGGATGCTTGCCGGATTCGAAGCACCGACCTCGGGCGATGTGCTGCTTGACGGCAGCGTGGTCAACGACCTGCCGCCCTACCGCCGCCCGGTCAACATGGTGTTTCAGCATTACGCGCTGTTTCCACATCTGACGGTGGCCGAAAACATCAGCTACGGCCTGCGCCAGCAGCGTCCGCGTCTGGCCGCCTCCGAAATTGCCAGATCGGTGGACCGGGCGCTGGAAACCGTGCGGATGCCGGGGTTTGGCCCGCGCCGGATCTGGGAGATGTCAGGCGGCCAGCAGCAACGCGTGGCGCTGGCGCGGGCCATCATCAACCAGCCCAAGCTGTTGTTGCTAGATGAGCCGATGGCCGCTCTGGACAAGAAGCTGCGCCGCGACATGCAGATCGAATTGCAATCGCTGCAACGGCAGTTGGGCATCACCTTCGTTCTGGTCACCCATGATCAGGAAGAGGCTCTGTCGATGTCGGACCGCATCTGCATCATGCAAAGTGGCCGCATCGTGCAGATCGGCGGCCCGCGTGCGTTGTATGATCAACCGAAAAGCCGCTATGTCGCGGATTTCGTTGGAAAGTCCAATTTCTTTGACGGGGTGGTTTCTGGGACCGACGCGGCAATGACACTGCTGACCTGCAACGGCCTGCAGCTTGCGGGCCGTGCGGCGCTGCCGATGGTGACAGGGCAAAAAGCCACGCTCTGCCTGCGGCCGGAGCAGATCACCATGTCGCGCGATGACCCGTCTGGCAACGGCGGTCGCAGCCTTTCCGTCCAGGTGCTCAACCGGATCTTTCTGGGCGAGCACACCGAGTATCTGGTCAGGACGCGCGGGCTTGGCGAGCTGCTCGTTCTGGTGCCGCGCCGCGCGGAAAGCGGCGAAAGTGGATTTGAACCGGGTGAAACCGCCAATGCCAGCTGGCAGGACGCGGCTGCACTGGTCCTTGTGAGTGACTGAACAACAAACCAACTGGGAGAATGAACATGACGGACCGGATTGACTTCATATCTCGTGATAAATTCCTGGCAGAGTTGATGCGCTACAGGAAAGGCTCGGTTACCCGCCGGCACTTTCTCGGCGTGACGGGTCTTGGCCTCGCAACCTCGGTTCTGAGCGGGGCGTTGCCGGGCCTGCGATCGTCTGCGATGGCGCAGGCCAATATCGGCGACCGGGTGGTGCTGGCCAGCTGGCCCAACTACCACGACCCGGCGGATTTCGACAGCTTCAAGGCGGCGACCGGCGCGGCGGTCGACCTGAACGTCTTTGGTTCGAACGAGGAAATGCTGGCCAAATTGCAGGCCGGCGGCACCGGCTGGGATGTCTTTGTGCCGACCAACTACACTATCACCACCTATGTCGAACTTGGCCTGATCGAACCGTTGGACATGTCCAGGATCCCCAACTACGACCCGGCCTCGTTTGACCCGCGTTTTGCCGGACCGGGCACCGTGGATGGCAAGATCTATGCCGTGTCGAAAGACTGGGGCACCACCGGCATGGCCACCAACACCGCCAACAACAACGGCAAGGCGCTCGGCAGCTGGAAAGAGTTCTGGGACATGACTCAGGCCGATTTCTCGGGCCACACCACGGTGCATGACTACCAGCTGACGACCATCGGCAGCGCGCTGAAATACTTCGGTTATTCCTTCAACTCCATCGACCCCAAGGAACTGGCCGATGCCGAAAAGCTGCTGATGGACGTTAAACCGCATCTCTTCGCCATCACCTCGGACTATCAGCCAGCCATGCGCAACGGCGATGCCTGGCTCTGCATGTGTTGGACCGGCGACGGCAAGCAGTTGAACAACGACATGCCAGAGATCCAGTATTCGCTCGGCAAGGAAGGCGGCGAGATCTGGAGCGACTTCTATGCCGTGCCAATCGGCGCACCGCACCGTGACGCGGGCTATGCGCTGATCAACTATCTGCTCGACCCGGCGATCAACCTGAAAGAGACGCTGTTTCACGGCCAGCCTGTCGCCGACGCCCGCGTCAACGCCATGCTGACGCCCGAGCGGCTGGCCGACCCGATCCTGTATCCGGCGGCCGACCTTTTGAACAATCTTGAGTTTGGCGCCGCCCAGACCCTGACCAACCCTGACCGCGCCGAATTGATGGCGCGTTTCAAGTCGGCCTAGGCGCATGCAACCACGATACCGGACAGCACTTTTTCTGTTGCCAGCCGGAGCATGGTTCTTTGCCATGCTGGTGCTGCCGCTCGTGGTTGTTCTGGTGTTCAGCTTTGGCGAGCGGGGGCCGGCCGGTGGCTATGTCCCCGCTTTCTCGTTCGACAATTACCTCAACCTTGGCGCACGCTGGACTGCGTTCAAGAATACGCTGGCGCTGGCACCAACCGGCACCGTGGTCTGTCTGCTGATCGCCTATCCGCTGGCCTATTTTCTGGCGATGCGGTCCAGTCCGCGCTGGCGGACGCTGCTGCTGATCCTTGTCATCGTGCCGTTCTGGACCTCGATCCTGATCCGCAGCTATGCGTGGATTTTCCTGATGGGTGGCAAAGGCATACCGTCGCTGATCGCACTGGCGGGGCTAGGCCGCATCCAGTTGATCAACACGCCTTTTGCTGTGCTGGTCGGCATTGTCTACGGCTATCTGCCGCTGATGGTGTTCCCGATCTATGTCAGTCTGGAACGACTGGACAAACGCCTGCTTGAGGCGTCAGCCGATCTCGGCAGCCCGCCGTGGCGGTCATTCCTGCAAGTGACCTTACCGATGTCGATGCCCGGGGTGGCGACCGGCTGCATGCTGGTCTTCATCCTCCTGATGGGTGAATTCCTGATCCCGGCGATGCTGGGCGGCGGCAAGGTGTTCTTTGTAGGCAATGCGCTGGTTGACCTGTTCCTGCAATCGCGCAACTGGGCCTACGGCTCGGCAGTCGCGGTGGCGCTGGTGTTGGTCATGCTGATCACCGTCACCGCCTATATGCGCGCCACAAGGCGCTGGGCCGGCGGGCGCGATAATGTGAGCCTGATGTGATGCGGATCTATGCCCTTGCCGTCTATCTGTTCCTCTATATTCCGATCGGCATCATCACGCTGTTCTCGTTCAACTCCGGCCATGCCGCCAGCCAGTTTCTAGGCTTTTCGGTGCAATGGTACGGCAAGGCGCTGCACAACACCTTCGTGATCGAGGCGTTCAAGACCAGCCTGACCGTTGCCTTGACCTCGTCCCTGTTGGCGACGGTGGCAGGTACGATGGCCGCCCTGGCGCTGCAATCTGTCAAGGGCAAGGTCCGCGCCGCCTTTGACGCGCTGATCTATATCGCTGTCATGGTGCCCGGCATCGTCATCGGCATCGCCACCCTGATCGCCATGGTGACCCTGTTCAACTGGCTGAACCCGATCCTTGCCGCACTTTGGCCACTCGCCGAAGGCGCACCGCAATTGTCGCTTGGGATCGGCTCGCTGATCGCCGCCCATGGGCTGTTCGCGGTGGCATTGGTCATCATCATTGTGCGGGCACGTGTGGCCGGCATGGACCGCAGCCTGATCGAGGCGTCGGCGGATCTGGGGGCTACGCCGTTCGGCACCTTCCGTCAGGTGACCCTGCCGCAGATCTTCCCGGGCATTCTGGCAGGCTTCTTGCTGGCGTTCACCTTCAGCTTCGATGACTTCATCATCGCCTTCTTCGTGGCCGGGTCGAAAACCACCTTGCCGATCTATGTGTTCTCTTCGATCCGCCGCGGGGTCACCCCGGAAATCAACGCCATCGGCACCATGGTGCTGACGGTCTCGCTGGGCCTGCTGATCGTGGCGCAGTCGATTTTGCAACGTGGCCGCAGCGCCGGCAATGCCTGAGGGAGACATCGGCGATGAGGCTCAAGGACCGTGTGGCCTTTGTGACAGCGGCGGGTGCCGGGATCGGCCGCGCCGGGGCCATGGCGATGGCAGCCGAGGGGGCAGTGGTTGTCGTCAGCGACGTTGATGCCGCCCGTGCCGCAGCCGTGGCGGCCGAAATCGCCGCGACGGGTGGCCAAGGTTGGGCTATGGGGCTGGATGTGTCGGACGACACCGCCCTTGTTCAGGCGGTCCACACCGTTGCCGCGCGTGCGGGGCGACTGGACATCCTGCACTCTCATGCCGGCATTCAGATCCCCGGTTCGCTGGAACAAGTGACGGCGGAGCAGATGGACGCGTCATGGCGGCTGAATGTCCGGTCGCATTTCCTGGCCAGTCAGGCTGTCATTCCCGTCATGCGTCAGCAGGGCGGCGGGTCGATCATCATCACGGCGTCAAATTCAGGGGTACAATACGACCGTGAAATGATCGCCTATGCCACGACCAAACACGCTGTCGTGGCAATGGCCCGCCAAATTGCGCTGGACTACGCCCATCACAAGATCCGCTGCAATGCGCTGTGTCCGGGCTTCATCGACACGGCGTTCAATGCCGGTTTTGAAAAGCAGATGGGCGGTCGGGCGGCATTGGAAAGCTATGTCGCCTCCTCCGTCCCGATGCGCCGCTTCGGCACCGTCGATGAAATTGCCCAGGGCATCGTGTTTTTGGCCTCAGACCAGTCCAGCTTCATGACCGGTCAAACGCTGGTCCTCGACGGCGCGGAATGCCTGTGAATTGACTGACGGATCGAGGTCGGCCAAGGCCAACTCGGTCCGCTTGCGTCAGGCAGGGTGCCGTCAACGGCAAACCGGTGTCAGGTCATTTTTCCCGCAGATAGGTCGACGACACGTAGCCTTTCAGCGCTCGCGCCTGATCCAGCGCGACTTTGCACCAGCGGGTGCCGCCAATCAGCTGACAGCTTTCGACATGGACAACGGTTCCGTTCGGCAGCCCAAGGATGACCGTAAAGCCCGTTCCGGGTCCCGCGCGCATTTTCAGCATATCGTCGTCCTGCACCCCGAAAACCTCATAGCGGTTACCCCAAGTGGCCGAGGCTGGTTCAGCACTCAGAAAAGCGGCCATCAGGCCCGCCATCAGCACGAAAAGCATGGTTCCGCGCATCGCTCTCACTCCTGTAGACGGCTCAGGGTTTCAGATTAGCCAGTCAGGCCGACGAAAGTAACTGCCACATCGGCGCAGTCCGCAACATTGCAGGCATCATGTGGCGCGGCGGCAATGCACAATCCTTCTAATATTCGATGAACGAAAGTTAACAGTCCCTTGCGATTTCGTTAATTTCCGAAGTGTCCACAAATGGACACTCCCCCAAGCCTGCCGCAAAATCCCTCGTCAGAAACCATGCCGGCGCAATTCTTCAGCAATCAGCCGGCGAGAGACGGTATCACGGGTCGGAAAGGACGCGAAATATTGCGCCGCCGAAGCATCAGCCTTGCGTCGCTTCACCTCCTGCCTCCACCGTCCGGCCTGATCATGACGAGCGGCAAGACTGTTGGCGACCAGGGCGATCATCACAACCAGATAATGGGCCCCCGGCGTCGCAGCCGCCCGATCCCCCCACCGCGCCGCCGCCTCATAATCACCGTTCTGGATCAGTATCTGCGCCCTGACGGCGTGGATACCATAGAGCAACGGATCAAGCGGGCTGAGATGAAGCGCGGTGTCCAGATCGACCACAGTCGCCGTCCCGCGACCAAGCACCATCGAGGTGAAGGCCGACGCATAAAACCCCTGCGCGTAGTTCGGATTGAGCGTGGTGGCGCGGGTCAGCCAGTCCAGCGCGGTCTCTGGTTCATCGGTCAGCCAGTACGACCGCCCCATGGTGAAGTTCGCGAACGGATCAAGTGGGTCAAGCTCAAGCCCGCGCTCGGCATGCCGCCGCGCCGCCTGCGTCGCAGCCTTGTCGTCACCGCCAAGATGCAGGAAGGCGTCCAGAAAGCTGGTGAACGACAGCCCGGCATGGGCGCGGGCAAAGCGCGGGTCCAGCGTGATAGCGCGCCCGAAATGTTGGGTCGCCTGAGCATTGCCAGAGGCCGTGAAGCGGTAAAGGTGATGCAGCCCCAGGTGATAGTTGGCCCAGGCGTCCAGCGTTTCGATCCCGCCGAGCCTGGCTGTCCGCGCCTCATTGAGCGGAATGTGGACCTCCAGCGCCGAGACGAGATGCGCAACAATCCGGCCGCGCAGATCGTCGATTGCATCAACCGGCGCCACCAGACGGTCACCCCAGATCACCTCGCTGCTGCTGCTGTCGACCAGTTCCAGCGTCACGCCCAGACCGTTGCCGTGGGTTTCGATTATCCCGGACAGCAGGTACCGGGCACCAAGGGCAGTGGCGACAAGGTCAAGTTCTGACGCACTCTGGCGGAACCGGAAAGAGGAACCGCGCGCAATTACCGCAAGCCATCGCAGGCGAGACAGAGCCTGAATGATTTCATGCGGGATCGCATCGGCGAGGATTGTCTGATCGGGCGACATGGCCAATGGGGTGAATGGCAGGATGGCGATGGAGGGTCGTGAGGTTGACAGGTTTGGCGGTTCTGAGGCTGGCTCGACCTCGGCGACAACCGCGGCCTGCGTCTCCACGACCTCTGCCACAAAGCGGTACCCTCGGCCGTGCACGGTGCGGATAACGGTCTGGGTCGCCCCGTCATCGCCGACCACATGCCGTGCCGACCTGATGCGGCTTGATATGCTGGCATCCGATACGTCACGCCCTTGCCAGATATCGGCAGCTATTTCGTCCTTGGTCACCATGCGGTCGCGGTTGCGGATGAGATGGACCAGCAGCGCAAGAACCTGCGGCTCCAACTGCACCGCCGTGCCGCTGTGGCTGAGTTCGAATCGCTCCGGGTCAAGCCGGAAGTCGCCAAAAGTCCACGCCATGGATCAAAATAACGCAAAATCGCGGATATCTACACGAAATCTTCAGGCACAGTTCAAGCGAGTTCCGGCGAAGGGCCTAATGTGGAACCCATGCAGGCACGGACCGAGCGAATTTCAAACGATAAGGGGGATCAGGATTATGGACGCTCAAACGATACGCACAACCCGGGGCCGTGGTCGGCTTTACGACAGCATACTCGACACGGTCGGCGACACGCCGGTGGTAAGACTTAACAACCTCGCCCCTGCTGGAGTACGGGTCTATGTAAAGGCCGAATTCTTCAACCCCGGCGCCTCGGTCAAGGATCGCTTGGCGCTGAACATCATCGAAGCTGCCGAGCGGGCTGGCACCTTGAAGCAGGGGCAAACCGTGGTCGAGGCAACCAGCGGCAACACCGGGATCGGGCTGGCCATGGTCTGCGCCCAGAAGGGCTATCCGCTGGTCGTTACCATGGCCGACAGCTTTTCAATCGAGCGGCGGCGACTGATGCGGATGCTGGGGGCCAAGGTGGTGCTGACCCCGCGGGCCCAGAAAGGCGTCGGCATGTATATGAAGGCCGTCGAACTGGCCGAGAAACATGGCTGGTTTCTGGCCCGGCAATTCGAGACCTCGGCCAACGCCGATATCCATGAAGCCACCACTGCCCGCGAAATCATTGGGGATTTTAATGGCGACCGTCTGGATTATGTGGTGTCGGGCTATGGCACCGGCGGCACAGTGACCGGACTGGCCCGGGTTCTGCGCAAGGAACGGCCCGAGACAAAGATCATTCTGACCGAGCCTGCCAATTCGCAGATCGTCGGCAGCGGCATTCCGCAGGTGCGCGGTGCCGGGGGTGCCCCTGCCGCCGGCCACCCCAGGTTCGAACCGCATCCCATTCAAGGCTGGACGCCGGATTTCATCCCGAATGTCCTGCAGGAATGCATCGACAACGGCGGTTATGATGAGCTGATTCCGGTCGCTGGGCCTGACGGAATCGCCTGGGCGAAGAAACTGGCGCAGCACGAGGGTATCCTGACCGGGATTTCCGGTGGGGCCACTTTGGCCGTGGCTATGGGCATCGCGGCGAAGGCAGCCGCCGGCACCGTGATCCTGGCGATGCTGCCCGACACCGGAGAGCGTTATCTGTCGACGCCACTTTTCGCAGACATCCCCGAAGACATGGATGCCGAAGAACTCGCGGTGTCGCAGTCGACCGCAGGTTATCAGATGGGCTGACCCAAGGCAGGGATCGTGTCGTTTCAAAGACCGGATGAAGCAACATCATATTGAGGCAGGACGACATGACGCAATACGAGACCATCGAAGCGCAAGAGACCCTCGATCCGGCCGATTGGACCGAAACGCTGGCGCTGGCCCACCAGATGGTGGACGCAGCTGCGGACCACCTGCAAGGAGTGCGCGACCGGCCGCTCTGGCAGGCGATGCCGAACGCGGTGCAGCGCAGCTTTGACGCGCCCTTGCCGACAAATCCCGCACCTTTGGCCGAGGTTTGGCAGGGCATTCGCACCAATCTCTTGCCCTATCCGTTGGGCAACATCCATCCGCGCTTTTTCATGTGGTACATGGGCGCGGGCACCTTCACCGGCGCGCTGGGTGAGTTTTTGGGTGCCATCGACGGCTCCAACCTGGGCGGTGGCAACAATGCCGCCACCTCGATGGATGATCAGGTCACTGGCTGGGTGCGTGATATGATGGGCTTTCCCGAAGGCTCGTCCGGAACGCTGGTCGATGGAGGATCGAAGGCCAATATCATCGGGCTGACGGTGGCGCGCAATGTGATGGCCGGGGTGGACGTGCGCGAGGACGGGGTTGCCGCGATCCCGCAGCCGTTACGGTTCTATGCCTCGGATCAGGTGCATTCATGTCACCAGAAGGCTGTGGAGCTGCTTGGTCTGGGCAACCGGGCCTTGGTGCGGGTGGCCACGGACCAATCCTGCCGGATTGACTTGACGGCACTGGCCAAGGCCATCGCCGATGACCGGGCCGCCGGTTTGAAACCGGCCTGTGTCATCGCCACTGCGGGGACCACGAACACCGGCGCGATCGACGACCTGCCTGCGATCCGCGATCTGTGCCGGCGCGAGGGTCTTTGGTTCCATGTCGATGGCTGCATCGGGGCCTTGGTGAAGATTGCGCCCGGCCACCGCCACCTTGTCACGGGGATCGAGGATGCAGATTCCGTGGCGCTTGATCTGCACAAATGGCTTCATGCTCCGTTTGAGGCCGGGGTGGCGCTGCTGCGCGACCGGGCACAGCATCTGGGTGCCTTTACACTGCATCCCGAATATCTGGAGGAAAAGCCGCGCGGCATTGCGTCGGTGGAATACCTTCACAATTACGGCCTGCAGACCAGTCGCGGCTTCCGGGCCCTGAAACTGTGGATGCTGCTGAAGGAACACGGCACTGCGAAATTCGGCCGGCTGATCGACCAGAACATTGCCCAGGCCCTCTATTTTACATCGGTGGTCAAGGCTGAGGCCAATCTGACCTTGATGACGCCCGCAGAACTGAACATCGTCTGCTTCCGCCACGACCCCGGCGGTCTGGGCGAAGAGGGCCTGCGGGTCCACAATATCGAAATCATGCTGCGACTGCAGGAGGCTGGGATTGCGGCGCTGTCGGACACCACAGTCAAGGGCCGACACTGCCTGCGGATGGCGATCTGCAATCATCGTACCCGGCGCGAAGATCTGGATCTGGTGCTGCGCGAGGTCCTGAGGATCGGGGCCGCGATTTTCCAGGACGGGGCGGTGTCGCGAACCGCCAGGTAACCGGGGCGGCAGGCGGAAGCGGCGTGCCTTACCCGGGACGGCCTGTTCTCGTTGTCCTTTGGCCACATCCTGCTATCCTGCCTCAGCCCCTATCAGCCGGAGGTCCGCGCATGGTCCAGAAAATGACGTTCCCCATCAATCACATCCGCGTGCCGGCCAAGCGCAACAAGACGCTCGATCTTGCGAAGATGACGGCATTGGCAGAAAGCATTCTTGAACAAGGACAGCTTACACCGATCAGCGTTCGGGCCGATGGAGAGAATTTCGTGCTGATCGAGGGACTGCACCGGCTCGAAGCGCTGAAGGCGCTTGGCGAAGAGACGATTGATGCCTACCTCGTCCATGCCCGGCTTCATTAGGGCGTGTGGCTGGTGAGATCGTGACGGACCACAGATATTTTCCCGCTTGGTCTGCAGCCCGCACCGACCATCCCCGTTTGACCGTTGGCCAGCTCTGGGCTCCAGAACCATCTCCCCGATCTGCACCTGTCACGGCACTTGAAAAGTGGAACAATTGCCGTTAATCCAAAGAGAAAGCCAGAATTTCCAGCCATGTCATGGCAATGAAGGAAACGGTCGAAGTTACCGAACTACTTCGGAAAACAGGCATCAAGTGCGGCACCCTGACACCCCTGATCTGGAGACCAAAATGTATCTGCGCCGATCACATCTCGCTCTGGCCGTATCCGCCATTCTTCTTTGCAGCACGGGCAGTGGGGTGCTTGCGCAAGACAAGCCCTTTGCCGGTCAGACCATCTCGGTGTTGCTGCCGTCACCTCAGGACGCGACCATGGCGGCCGATTTCGAGAAGGACACCGGCATAAAGCTGGACCTGCAGACCGCCTCTTGGGACGACGTATCGGTGATTGTGTCAACTGCCCTGCTGGCTGGGACCGCGCCGGCGGATGTGACCGAGTTTGACTGGTCGTGGACTGGACAGTTCGCCGCCGCCGACTGGTATACGCCGCTGAATGACGCGATTGATGCTGACACCCTGACCGACATCAAGGGTTCGGCGATCTTTGACGTGAACGGCTCGGTTCTGGCCATTCCCTACACCAATGATTTCCGGGTGATGCTGGTCAACAAGAAGCATTTCGCCGACGCCGGGATCACCGAAATGCCCAAGACGCTGGACGAATTGGTAGCAGCCGCCAAGGCCATCAAGGCCAAGGGCATTGTGGACTATCCCATCGGACTGCCCCTGTCGGCGACCGAGGGCGCTTCGACCAGTTGGTATCTGCTGACCAAGGCTTTTGGCGGCGATCTGTTCGACAAGGACATGAAACCTGCCTTCACCAGCCCGGATTCGGCCGGTTACAAGGCCATGGCATTTGAGATGATGCTGCTGAAAGAAGGTCTGGTCGACCCGGCCTCTACCGGGCTGAAAGACAGCGAAATCAACGACACGATGTTTGCCAAGGGCCTGACGTCGATCATGATCAGCGGCGAGCCGGGCCGGCTTGGCCAATACAGCGACCCCGCACAGTCGGTCGTTGCAGGACAGGTCGAAGCCATCCCGGTGGCCACCGAAAGTGGCACAACCCGCAGCTTCGGCCTGTTGGAAGGTCTGGGCATCCCGAAAACCGCCACCAATCCCGAGGCTGCCAAGGAATTCATCAAATGGATGACCTCCAAGCAGTTTCAGATCCACAATTATGCCAACGGCGTGCTGCCGACCCGGACTTCGGCGCTGGCAGACTTGCAGGACGCTGGCAAGCTGATCAGTGGTGCCGCGCTCGTCGCCCAGGCGCCGACGGTTGAGCCGTTGTTCCCTGCGGGCGCGCCGACCTGGTATCCGCAGTTCTCGCTGGCGGTGAATACTTCGATCAACTCTGCTGCCAAGGGCGAGATCACGGTGGATGAAGCCATGAAGCGGATTGCCGATGCCGTTGCGAGTGCCATGGCAGAGTGAAAGCGCGGTCCACTGCGATGCAGCTTGACCGAGATCGCCGCGTCGGCGGAAACGCCGATGCCATCATGGCGTTCTTTCTGATCCTGCCCATCCTGTTCACCATGGGCAGTCTGGTGTTCTATCCGCTTGCCAGCACGGCGTGGGACTCGCTGCACCGGGTCAATCCGATGCAACCCGGCACACCGTTTGTCGGCTTGCGCAACTATACCAGAATGTTTTCTGACGCCGAGGTCGGCCGGTCCTGGTTGAACACCCTGGAATACGTGGTGATGGCGGTTTTTGCCGAAACGGTTTTCGGCGTGCTGGCGGCGGCGCTGATCAACCAGCTTGAACGTGGACGGCGCTGGGTGCTGGCCGCCGTTGTCTTGCCCTGGGCGCTGCCTGGTGTGGTCAGCGGCGTGGTCTGGCAATGGATATTTTCGCCGGGGCCCGGACTGCTGAACGCGCTGCTGCAAATGCTGGGCTTTGATTTCGAGGGTTATCTCTGGTTCAACGATTCCACGACGGCGATGCTGGCGATCACTTTGGTTCATGTCTGGCGCATGATGCCGCTGACCATCGTCATCGTGCTGGCCGCGATGCAGAGTGTCCCTGCCGACCTTTATGAGGCCGCCCGGATGGACGGGGCATCGCGACCGGCCATGTTCCGGCTGATCACGCTTCCCCTGGTGCGCAGCGCCATCGCCGTCGCCATGACCAACGCCACCGTGTCGGCGTTCAACTTGTTTGATGAGGCAATAGTCTTGGCACATAATAGTGTGGAGACCCGGCCTATTCTGATCCAGATCTATCTGGAGGCGTTCAAGAAGTTGAACTTCTCCTACGGCATGGCGTTGTCTTTGATGGTCACCCTGGTTTCGTTGCTGGTTTCGCTCGGCTATGTGCTGCGCATACAACGCACGACAAGGTTCGAGTGATGGCGACTGCAAAACCTGTTCAGCTGGCGGTCTGGGCGGGGGTGGCGGTGCTGCTGCTTTGGTCGCTGGTGCCGATCTACTGGACGCTGGCGTCCAGCGTCACGCCGACCGTCGAATTCAGCGCCCGGCCGCTGCATCTGGTGCCGCGCAATCCGACAATCGTCCACTATCTGCGTCTGCTTGGGGTGATCGACAGCAATTTCGGCGGCGTCAATGTGGCGCGCAACTTCCGTGCGGCGCTGTTCAACAGCATCGTGACCTCTTTGGCCGCCACCGTCCTGTGTGTGTTCTTCTCGCTGCTGGCGGCCTATGCCTTCACCTGGCTGCGCTTTCCCGGCCGCAATACCATCTTCTACGCGGTGGTGGCGACAATGGCGGTGCCGGGTTATGCGGTTATCATTCCACTGTTCCGGCTGATGGTTTCCCTGGGGGAGATCGACAGCTATCTCGGCGTCACACTGATTTATGTCTCGGCTTTCCTGCCGTTGTGTCTCTGGCTGCTGAAGGGCGTGTTGGATGCCCTGCCCCGCGCGCTGGTCGAGGCGGCGCGGATGGACGGTGCGGGCCATTTGCGCATCCTGTTCTCGATCATCGCACCGATTGCAGCCCCCGGCCTGACCGCAGCCGCCATCCTGACCTTTCTGGGCGCATGGGGCCAATATGTTGTACCGTTGATCTTTTCGCCCAAACAGGCGAAACCGCTGACCGTGTTGATCCCGGAATTTGCGGGCAAGAATTTCTCGGACTACGGGCTGATCATGGCGGGCGGGTCGATCGCAATCGTGGTGCCGTGTTTGCTGGTGATCTTCCTCAACCGCTATCTGATATCGGGGTTGCTGGCCGGTTCGAACAAATAGCCGGTTACCCCACCGCAAGCGGTACCGCGGGCTGCAGAGACTTTGCCGAGACGGCAGCGGAGGTTTGGCCCCCGGTTCCCCTGCGTCAGCGGCCATGGTGCGGGACAGTGGCGAAATCTGACGGGATGCAGGGTAAAGGTATCAAACTTGACTGTCAGGAGCCGGGTAAAGACCGCTGCGAAAACCTGCGTCGTTTCAACGGCAGGGGCGATGCTGGCGTCATTTGCAGCTTGTGGACCATCAAGACACCCATGTTCGGCGCAGGATAATGTGAGTTTTTCAACGGGCCATGTGGCCGGAATTCAGGATCACTGCACCATTGCCCGGGCCCCGTTTCGGGCCAGGAATGCCCTAGGGTCAAGGGATCGGATTCCATTCAAGCTCCAGCAGATTGTTATGTTTTATTTTAGTGGGTTATATTCGAAAGCTGTCAAACAGTCCGACAGATTCAATCGCACTGTTCAGGGTCGGATCACTGGTTTCGCCGCAGGTGTGAATTGCGCAAACCGGACGGCGGATACAACCTCAGCTGCGCCAGCCTGTTGAAACCTGCGCGATTGACGCAGCCGCCCAGACTTGCCATGCATGACCTACTGCTAAAACTGAGGGAGAAGATCATGAAACTCGCGATAGCCACCGCAGTTGCATTGGCAACGTTCAACTTGGCCACTCCAGTCCTCGCCTCTGACGGGTGCGATCCTGGTGAGATGGTGATCAAGTTCAGCCATGATGTCGCCGAAACCCATCCCAAGGGCGTGGCCGCCAAGATGCTTGCCGACCGGGTCAACAAGGAGATGGACGGCACGGCCTGTCTTGAAGTCTATCCAAACTCGACGCTTTACGACGACAACAAGGTATTCGAGGCGATGCTGCTCGGCGACGTGCAACTCGCCGCGCCGTCCCTGTCGAAATTCGAACCCTACACCAAGAAATACCGATTGTTCGATTTGCCGTTCCTGTTTTCCAGTCTGGATTCGGTGGACAAGTTCCTGCATTCCGACGCTGCCGATGGCTTGAAGAACGCGGTCAATGATGCGGGATTTACCGGGCTCTATTTCTGGTCCTCGGGCCTGAAACAGTTCTCGGCGGACAAGCCACTGGTGCTGCCGACCGACGCCAAGGATCTGAAGTTCCGCATTCAACCCTCTGACGTAGCCCAGGCGATGATCGAGGGACTTGGTGCATCGGCGCAGAAACTGGCCTTCCCCGAAGTCTACGGCGCGTTGCAGACAAAGGTCGTGGACGGGCAGGAAAACTCGTGGTGCAACATCTACACCCAGAAGTTCTATGAGGTGCAGGACGGCATCACCGAAACCAACCATGCGCTGCTGGCCTATCTGGTGTTCACCAGCACCGAATGGCTGGACGGTCTGAAGCCCGAGGTGCGTGACCAGTTCATGACGATCCTCAGCGAAGTGACGGACGAGGTGAACGCCAGCGTCGCCAGCAAGGAGAGCGCCTGCCGGCAGAAGATCGTCGATTCCGGGGCCACGATTCGCGAACTGGACGCCGATCAACGGGCGGCTTGGGTGGCTGCGATGTCGCCAGTCTGGGACAAGTTCAAGGGCGATATCGGTCAGGACCTGATCGACGCCGCCGTGGCGACCAACAACTGAGGCTTTGATGATCGGGTCCGCCGCTTTGACGGCGGACCCGGCACCGGTTCAGGGAGGGGACGTTGCTACCGATCACCATCGTCATCGCCATTTTGATTGCGCTCTATTTCGCGCTTGAACGGGCAAGGCCCGGACTTCTGCACCAGATCGAAGCGGCCATCGTGGCCATTTTGTTGGCTGCGATGACGCTGGTTTCCTTTATTCAGGTCATCGCGAGGTACGGCTTTTCCAGCGGCTGGGGCGGCGCGCTGGAGTTTACCCGCATCCTGTTTGCCTGGCTGATCATCTTCGGGATGAGCTATGGCATCCGGATCAACGCCCATCTTGGCGTTGATGCGCTGGTGCGTCTGTTGCCGCAACGCGCCTTCCGCGCCATGGCGATCGTCTCGGCACTGTCCTGCGTTCTCTACGCGGCGGTGTTTCTTTATGCCAACTGGCTTGACGTGTTCGGCGCTCCGGCCAAGGGCGGCGCGATGGACTACTGGGCCAAGATGTACCGCGCCGGTGTCGGGCTTGAAGACCTGCGTTTCCCGGAATGGGCGCAGCAGGCGTTCGGCCTGAAAGACCGGGTACCGCGATGGGTGGCCTATCTGATCCTGCCGGTCGGCTTGGCGCTTTTCGCGTTCCGCTGCCTTGAAGCCACCATCGCCATCTGGAAAGGCGACCGGGAAATGATCATCGCGTCGCATGAAGCGGAAGAATTGATTGCCAAGAACCGGGCAGTGATCGAGGAGTAGCGGGCCACCATGGAAGTCCTTATCCTTTTCGTTCTCGTGGTGGTGCTGCTGGTCATTGGGGCACCCATTGCCGTCGCATTGGGTCTGGCGAGCGTGCTGGTCATCGCGTTCTTCTCGACCGATTCGATGTCTTCGGTGGCGTTGCAACTGTTCAATGCCTCGCAAAACTACATCCTGCTTGCGATTCCGTTCTTCATCCTCGCCTCCAACTTCATGTCGACCGGTGGGGTGGCGCGGCGGATCATCAGGGTCGCCATCGCCAGCGTCGGCCATTTTCGCGGCGGTCTTGCCATGGCGAGCGTCATGTCCTGCATGCTGTTTGCGGCCCTGTCGGGCTCTTCACCGGCCACTGTGGTGGCGATCGGCTCGATTGCCATCACTGCGATGCGTCAGGTCGGCTATTCGCGGGATTTCGCGGCCGGCGTGATCGCCAATGCCGGCACGCTGGGCATTCTGATCCCGCCGTCGATCATCATGGTGGTCTATGCCGCCGCAACCAATGTCTCCGTCGGCCGGATGTTTCTGGCAGGCCTGCTGCCGGGGTTGGTTGCCGGGCTGATGCTGATGGGGGCGATCTATGTCGTGGCCAGACGCCGCAACCTGCCGCGTGAAGATTGGAAGGGGTTTTCCGAGATTTTCATGGCCGGCCGCGATGCCGGTTGGGGCCTGTTCCTGATCTTCATCATCATCGGCGGCATCTATGGCGGGGCTTTCACCCCAACCGAGGCGGCGGCGGTGGCGGCAGTCTATTCGGGCCTTGTGGCCCTGTTCGTTTACCGCGACATGGGGCCGCTGGTCGGCGTGCCCTGGTTGCCGCCGGACGCTCCCCCCGAGGTGGTGACCGGCTTCAAGGCGACGGTTTACGCCTTGGCGCTGTTGCTACTCTGGCTGATCGTCGGGTTCTTCTTCTTTTCCGGCTTCTCAGCAACGACGAGGCTGTGGATCGGGCTGACGATGGCGGCGGTGGTGCTGATCGCATATCCGGTGCTGCGCGGCAAGCAGTCGCCAATGGCATCGCTGTATGGGCTACCGGTTTGGGGCCGAAATCTGTGGCTGGTCTTGAAGGCCCTCTTGCCTGCCGCAATCCACCAGGACACCTTCAAGGTGTTGACGGATTCGGCGCGCACCACGGTGATGTTGATGTTCATCATCGTCAACGCGCTGCTCTTCGCCCATGTGCTGACCGCCGAACGCATCCCCAATGCCATCACCGACTGGATGCTGGGCATGGGGTTCAACTGGTTCACCTTCCTGATCGCGGTCAACATCCTGTTGCTGCTGGGCGGCCAGTTCATGGAGCCGTCAGGCCTGTTGTTGATTGTCGCACCCGTCGTCTTCCCGATTGCGATGCAACTGGGCGTCGATCCGATCCATCTGGGGATCATCATGGTGGTCAATATGGAGATCGGGATGATCACCCCACCCATCGGGCTCAACCTGTTCGTGACATCAGGCATCACCGGAATGAGCCTGACACAGGTGGTGCGCGCGGCGCTGCCATTCGTGGCGGTGTTGATGGTGTTTCTGGTGCTGGTCACCTATATCCCGCTGATGTCAACCGCCGTGCCCTATGCCCTGATGGGTCCCGAGCCGATGACTCCTTAGCTGGTTAATGTGGTCACGCCAGTTGGACAGATCTGCGGCGATCTTGGATGTGAACCCAAGTTGACGCTACGTCCGTCCCGGACTTCAGCGAAATTGTCGCCGTCAAAGGCAGGTTTTTCTCCCCAACTTTGATAAATTGCTGTACCCAATCGCAAGTTCTGTCCAAACTTGGGCGGGTCCGTGGTGTGTTCGATGGAGGCGAGCGCGTCACAACCAGAGAAAACACAACCAGGGAGAAGACAATGACCAAACAAGATTTGACGCGACGTGGTCTGCTGAAGACCGGAGCGGTTTTCGGGGCGGGTCTGGCACTGCCGACCATTTTCACCTCATCCGCTGCCCGGGCGTTCACCAACGACCCGACCGGAAAAACTGTCACCTTCGGTTTTACCATTCCGCAATCCGGTCCTTATGCCGATGAAGGTGCGGATGAACTGCGGGCCTTCCAACTTGCGGTCAAACACCTGAACGGCGAGGGCGACGGCGGCATGCTGTCGACTTTCTCGTCCAAGACGCTAGATGGCACCGGCGTGCTGGGTCAGAAAGTAGCCTATGTGACGGGCGACACCCAGACCAAGACTGACGCGGCCCGTGCGGCGGCGAAGTCGATGATCGAAAAAGACGGCGCCATCATGATTTCCGGCGGCTCGTCGTCGGGCGTCGCGGTCGGTCTGCAAAGCCTGTGCCAGGACGCGGGCCTGATCTATATGTGCGGCCTGACCCATTCCAACGACACCACCGGCAAAGACAAGAAGCGCAACGGTTTCCGGCTGTTCTTCAACGCCTATATGTCGGCGGCGGCGCTTGCTCCGGTTCTGAAGGCCGACTACGGCACCGACCGCAACGCCTATCACCTGACGGCGGACTATACCTGGGGCTGGACCCAGCAGGCCTCGATGCAGGCCGCGACCGAAGCGATTGGCTGGAAAACCATCGCCAACGTGTTGACGCCTCTGGCCAGCACCGACTTCTCGTCCTACATCGCCCCGGTTCTGAACTCGGGCGCGGACGTGCTGGTGCTCAACCACTACGGGGCCAACATGGTCAACTCCTTGACCCAGGCCGTGCAGTTCGGCCTGCGCGACAAGACCGTGAACGGCAAGCAATTCCAGGTCGTCGTGCCGCTGATTTCGGAACTGATGGCCAAGGGTGCCGGCGCCAACATCAAGGGCATTCCGGGTTCGTCCGACTGGAACTGGAAGCTGGAAGATGCGGGCACCAAGGCCTTCGTCAAATCCTACGGCACCGAATACGGCATGCCGCCGAGCCAGGCCGCCCATGTCTGCTATGCGCAGACCCTGCTCTATGCCGATGCCGTGGCCCGCGCCAAGAGCTTCAACCCTTGCTCGGTCGTCGAGGCTCTGGAAGGGTTCGAGTTCGACGGTCTGGGCAATGGGCCGACCTCGTACCGCGCTGATGACCACCAGGCGTTCAAGGACGTGCTGGTCGTGAAGGGCAAGGAAACCCCGGACAACGAGTTCGACACGCTGGAGATCACCTCTGTCGTGCCGGTTGCCGATGTCACCTACGCGGCCGACAACGCCATGTTCGCCGGTGGCGATCTGGGTCAGTGCAATCCCGGCGCGTGAACCGGACCGCCTGAAATTCGAGGCCGCGCGTCGTTTGGCGCGCGGCCTCACCTGTAATTCCCGACAATCTGGTGGGCAAGATGGATGCACTTATTCTGCAGACCTTGAACGGGTTTGACAAAGGCAGCGCCTACGCGTTGATCGCGCTAGGTCTGACGCTGATCTTTGGCACCCTTGGCGTGGTCAACTTTGCCCATGGTGCCATGTTCATGATCGGCGCGTTTTGTGCGGTGACCTTGCAGCGCCTGCTTGGATTGTCGACGGAAACCCTTGACCCGATCAAGAAGGACTTTCTGGGCAATGCGCTGAAGATCAAGACCACCTATGTCGAATCCTGGTTCGGCCCGGACGTTGGGCATGCCATCATCAACTGGTCGGTTCCCTTGTCGGTGCTGTTTGCCATTCCGATCATGGTGCTGCTCGGCTTCGTCATGGAGCGTGGACTGATCAAGCATTTCTACAAACGCCCGCATGCCGACCAGATCCTGGTGACGTTCGGTCTGGCCATCGTGTTGCAAGAGGTTGTCAAATACTTCTTCGGTGCCAACCCGATCCCGACACCTGCCCCTTCGCAATTCGCAGGCTCCATCGACTTTGGCGTCATGCTTGGCTTTCCGCCCAACGCTATCATCTATCCGGCCTGGCGGATGATCTATTTCCTGTTCTCGCTGGTCATCATTGGCGGGGTGTTTTCGTTCCTGCGCTTTACGACTTTCGGCATGGTGGTGCGCGCCGGGATGGCCGACCGTGAGACGGTGGGATTGCTCG
>JBDTQR010000049.1:0-23914 GCA_039932095.1 bacterium
GATTTCGGCGCGGACCAGCTTGCGGACGTTGCGGGTGATGCGTTCGCCGAGCCCACCCTGCAGTTCCTCGCGGATGATGTCGCGGACCAGATCGCGCAGGACCTCTTCGTCAAAGGTCATCTCTTCGTTGATGCTGGTTGCAGGTCGCGCCGCGTTGCGCAATTCGGCGACAGCCTCGGCTTCGGCCTGATCGGCCCAATAGGCGTCAGGTTCGGCGATGGGAGCGTGGCGCACCGGTTGGACGCCTTCGGCCACGGGATCAGCCTCGGCGTCATCGGGGTCTGGTTGCGCCCAGGATGGGGCCGCCTGGGGCGGCTGCGGGTCGACGATGGTTTCGGCAATGGTTTCGGCGATGACGTCGGGCGGTGTCAGTTCGGCCCAGCCATCTTCGGTCCATTCGGGTTCGGCCACCAGAGGCGCAGCGTCGCCGGTCTCCGATTCCCATTCGAAGTCCTGCGCCTCGACCGCGCGTTCGAGGGTTGCGGCAAGGTCCTCGATCACCGGATCGGCACCGAGATGCAGGCGGGGCAGAGCGGAGGGACGTGGCGGGGCCGCGACGACGGGGGATGTGCGATTCGGCGAGACGACGCGGAACGCGGGCGTGAGAATCAGCTTTTCGTCCGCTTTGGCGGTTGGCGCGGGGCTTGCTGTCGCAGCAGAGGTCGCCCGTGTGGCAGCATTTGCCTTGTTGCCGGGACGCAGATCTTCGGACACCAGACGACGAATAGACGAAAGGACATCCTCGATTTCAAGGGAGCTCATCGCTTCGGACATTCGGCCTCACTTACGCTGGATCGGGCTGATGGCAGGGAGTGTAGAACAGACCCTGCGAAGACACAAGGAATTGACGTATCGACCTCTTCGCAAGCTCTAATTGGCGCCGATCATTTGCCGAGAGTTTTCAGAATATGGTCCAGTTTAGCGCCGCGTCCGCTGGTGGCCGGGGCGTGTTTGACCGCGTTCAAATAGGCTTGCGGGTCGAAGGTCGGGATGCCGAGATGCAGGTGGTTCGCGGTCAACAGGCCCATCGCCGACAACAGCTGATATTGGCTGATGTAGAGGTTGGCCGCCGCCTGCAGCCGAGAGGCCCGAGCCGACAGCAGGTTCTGTTCGGCGTCCAGCACGTCGAGCGTGGTGCGCGAACCGAGGTCCGCCTCTTGCTTGACGCCGTCATAGGCGGCCTGCGCAGCGCGAATCTGTTCGTCACCCGCCTTGATCGAGGCATTGGAGACCAGAATGTTCGCCCAAGCCTTTCCCACGGCCTCGGACACGTTGACGCCGGTTTGCAGCAGTCCGGCATGCGATTGCTGTTGTTGGGCAACGGCCTTGCGCAATTGCGACGACAGCTGGCCGCCGGCATAAATGGTCTGCGTCATCTTGATGCCGAAATTTTCGCCGATCGCCCCGGTGGAGCCGCCGGAGAACAGCGGACCTGCGCCGTTGCCGGTGAACCGCTGCGACAGCGAAGCCGAGCCGCTGACCATCGGTAACATCTGCGCCCGTGCCAGATCGACGCCGAGATCGGCGGCCTTGGCCTGATGCTGGGTTTGCAGGACGACCGGATGGGTGCGCAGGGCGATCTGGCGGGCAGCCTCGACCGTCTTGGCGGTGACCGGATATTTCGGCAGGCCACTGAGCCGGCCCGGATAGTGGCCGATGGCCGCGTTGTAGCGTTCGCGGGCGATGTTGTAATTGCCCTGCGCCGAGGCGAGAGCGGCGTTCGCGGAAGCCAGCTGCGCTTCGGCCAAGGCGACGTCGGTCCGGGTGACTTCGCCCACATCGAAACGGTCTTTGGCGGCGCGCAGATCCTGGATGATCAGACGGACGTTGGATTGCTGAGCGGCGACCAGTTCGGTTTGCAGACCCATATTCACATAGGCCGAGACCGCGTCCAGCAGCACACCTTGTTCGATGTTGACCAGGGACTGCTGGCTGGCCAAGACCAGTTCGTTGCGCAGATTGATGTTCAGCTGGCCACGGCCAAAGTCCCACAGGGTCATCGAGGCGATCAGCGACAGGGTGTCGCTGGTGGCAAGGTCGGACTGGCGGGGCAGCGCCAGGTCGAATTTCTTGGTGACGGGATTGAAACCATATTGCTGTTCAACGTTATAGGTGCCCGAAGCTCCGATATCGAGCTCATAACTGAAGACCGGCATCAGCGTGCCGACGGCGGTGGCAAGGTCTTCGTCGGCGGCGCGCAGCACGGCCTGATTCTGGTCGAGCAGATGTGAGTTGCGATAGGCCGAGATCAGCGCGTCGGTCAGGGTTTCGGCCCGTAGCGCCAACGGCGACGCGGTGAAAAGGGCCACCGCCACAACTGTCCAGATTTTCCGCATGTCACACCTTCTTCTTATGGTTCTGCCCGCAGCGCGGACGCTCGGACGGTCAAACGTTCACAAAACGAAATCCCGTTGCGCCTCGAACCCCGGAAGCACCGGGGCCGTGGCATTGAAAGCATAGCGCCAGGTCACGACGCCGTCAGTCTTGGTTCCAATCCGGGCGGTGCCCAGGGCACCTTGCATGAAAATGGCACCGATCCGGCCACCCTCTTTCAACTGGTCCAGAATGGCCTGGGGCAAAGTCTCGACCGCGCCCTGTACGATGATGGCATCATAGGGGCCGTCAGCCGCTGCACCAGTGCTGAGCCGGGCCGAGACAACCTTTACGCCGCTGATGCCGGCCAGTTCGACGCGGGCCTGACCGGCCATGGCACCATCCTCTTCGACGGCCACGACCCTGGCGGCCATTTCCGCCAGCACCGCCGAGGCATAGCCACAGCCGGCGCCGAGATCCATCACCAGATCACCGGGCTGGATATCCAGAAAATCCAGCAGTTTGGCGAGGCTGCGCGCCTCCAGCACCACGCGGCGGTCACCGACGGGCAGGTTGAGGCCGACATAGGCCGCCTCTTTATGCGACGGCGGTACGAAACGTTCGCGCGGCACAGCCAGCATGGCCGCAATAATCGGGAATTTGGTCACATCCGAGGGGCGGACCTGCGTGTCGACCATCATGACGCGGCGGGTGGAAAAATCGCTCATTCGGCTGCTCTTGCGGCTAGGATTGACCCTGACGTCTTGCCACAGTTGCCTGGGAGGGGCAACGGTCGATGCGGCTGCGGCGGCCACATGAATTGTGAATAGTCACAGGCCCCTGCGTCAAGTGCCAAAAATGCGGGCGCGGTGTTCGGAGATGTAAATGTGCAGCCAGGGTGTGTAAGCCTCGGGCCGGGTTTCGAGGTCTGCTTGCAACGCCTCCACGGTCAGCCATCTGGTGTCGGCCACTTCCGCCGGATCGGGCTGCAGCTGCGGGCGGATTGTGGTGGGGGCAAGGAAGACATCGACCAGTTCATGCTCGATCAGCCCCTGCCCCACATCGGCACGGTATTCGACCTGCCCCGCGTGGAGAACGGCCAACCCGGCAAGGCCCAATTCTTCCGCCAGACGGCGGCGGGCGCAGGCGTCGGCGGCTTCGTCCCATGCGGGATGGGTGCAGCAGGTGTTGGCCCACAGACCCGGCGTGTGGTATTTGCCCAAGGCCCGGCGTTGCAGCAGGATATGGTCGCCTTGGGTCACAAAAACCGACACCGCCTTGTGGCGCAGGCCGCGGCGATGGACCTCCAGTTTGTCGACTTGCTGCAGGGTGCCGTCGACCCAGGCCGGGATCATGGTTTGGGTCAACATGGCTCAGCTCTGCGGCTGCATCAGTTCGACTTCCACACCGTCACGGATGGCGGTGTAGAAACAGGTGCGGCGGTTGGTGTGGCAGGCCGGGCCGGTCTGGGCAACCACAGCGAGCAGGCAGTCGCGGTCACAGTCGATGCGCAGGTCGATCAGGCGTTGAGTATGACCAGAGGTTTCTCCCTTGACCCAGAGTACGGCGCGCGAGCGCGACCAATAGGTGACGTTCTGGCTGGCCAGCGTTTGCGCCACCGCCGCCGCGTTCATCCAGGCGAACATCAGGACCTCACCGCTGTCGCCATCCTGCGTAATGCAGGGAATCAGCCCCGTGGCATCATATTTGAGTGTATTGGGGTCGAAGACCATCGCGTTCTCCTTGGCGGGCGGGCCGCGCGGGCTTACATAAGGACTCCCATAGCGGAAAGCCAAGAGCATGAGCGACAGCGATCTTGTGAAACTCTATTCCGGCCAGATCCTGGCCCTTGCCGCCGATATCCCGCATCTGGGGCGATTGGCTTCACCGCAGGGGTCGGCGAAGAAACGTTCGCCGCTTTGCGGGTCGACCATCACGGTGGATGTGCGGCTGCAGGATGGGCGGGTGGCGGAGTTTGCGCAGGATGTGAAGGCCTGTGCCCTTGGTCAAGCATCGGCGTCGGTGTTGGGCGATGTGGTGATCGGGCGCAGCCGGGCGGAACTGGAAGCGGCGCGCGAGGCACTTTCGGCGATGCTGAAGCACGATGGGGCGGTACCTGCGGCGCCGTTCGATGGGTACACCGTGCTGGTCCCGGCGCGGGAATACAAGAATCGCCATGCCTCCATCCTGCTGGCGCTGGACGCCACATGTGAGGCCGTGGCGCTGGCGGATCAGACCTCGGCCCAAGCATAGGCCGAAACATAAAAAAGCCTCCGCGCATCCTTGGATGGCGGAGGCAAGTGGCGTTTCATCGACGGGCGGCGGAGGGACAGGTCACCTCGGGACAGAGGGAGCCGCAGGCCCGCTTTAACGAGACGCAGGCAATCAGGCAGTGCCGGACAAGGTCAGTCCGACATAGAGAATGAAAAACAGCACGGCCACTGAGGCGGCATCCTCGAACAGGGACGACTGGCTGCGGGCAAAGAGTTTGTTCACGGCTTTGGTCATGGCATCCTCGCTGTTTTGTTCTTCCCTTGTTCTCATTTCCCAAACCATTTGTAAAGAACTTTAAGAGAACATCTGAGAACAAAGGTGGAATTTCCTTTGGTCAGTGGGTGGTCGCTGTCCATGGATGAACGCGACAATCCCCGACAAAGTTCCGCGCGGTTGCCGGTTATGTCCTGGATCTAAGGGCGATCAACCGACTGACAGCAACCGGATCGCCCGGTCCTGATCCAGCAGCCACAACAGCACGCGCGCTGCCTGGCCACGGGGGCTGACAAGGTCGGGGTCTTCGTTCAGCAGTTTGCGGGCGTCGCTTTGGGCGACCTCCATCAACGCTGACTGCCGTTCCAGATCGGCGATGCGGAAGCGCGGCAGACCGGATTGCGCGGTGCCGATCAGATCGCCTGCCCCGCGCATGGCAAGGTCTTCTTCTGCGATGCGAAAGCCGTCTTCGGTATCGCGGATCACCTGCAACCGCCGTTTTCCCGTCTCGGACAGCGGTGCCTGGTACATCAGAAGGCAGGTCGATTCGGTGGTGCCGCGCCCGACCCGGCCACGCAACTGATGCAATTGCGCAAGGCCGAAAATCTCAGCGCGTTCGACCACCATGATGCTGGCATTGGGGACGTTGACCCCGACCTCGATGACCGTGGTGGCGACCAGAACCTTGGTCTCGCCGCCAGCAAACCGCGCCATCGCGGCGTCCTTTTCCACCGGCGGCAACTGGCCATGGACCAGGCCGACAACGCCCTCTCCCAACGCGGCGCGAAGGCTGGCAAAGCGTTGCTCGGCTGAGGTCAGGTCCATCACCTCGGACTCTTCGACCAAGGGACAGACCCAGTAGGCCTGCTTGCCGTCGGCCACGGCCTGTCGCAGATGGGCGATCACCTCATCCATCCGGTTCGAGGCGATCAACGCGGTGCGAATCGGTTTGCGGCCCGGCGGCTTTTCATCCAGCACCGACACGTCCATGTCACCATATGAGGCAAGCGCCAGAGAGCGCGGGATCGGCGTGGCGGTCATCACCAGCACGTCGGCCGCCTGCCCCTTGGAGCCGAGTTCCATGCGCTGCGCCACACCAAAGCGGTGTTGCTCGTCAACGATGGCGAGCCTCAGGTCGTGGAAGGCGACATCCTTCTGAAACACCGCATGGGTGCCGACCAACAAGGGCACGCGGCCCATGGCGAGGTCTTCGATCTTCATTTGTCGGTCGTTGCCCTTGTCACGCCCAGTCAGCAACTCCAGCCGGACGTCGGCGGCGCGGGCCAGCGGGGCCAGGGCCTCAAAATGTTGACGGGCGAGCAGTTCGGTTGGCGCCATCATCACAGCCTGACCACCCGCCTCGACCGCGATCAGCATGGTCAGGAAGGCGACGAGGGTTTTGCCAGAGCCGACATCGCCCTGCAGCAGGCGGTTCATCCGCAGCGGCGACTGCATGTCAGAGGAGATTTCGGCGATCGCGCGGGTCTGGGCACCGGTAAGGGGATATGGCAGGTCTTTCAGCACCTTGGCCTGCAAAGCTCCAGTACCGGTTGAAGATTGACCCTTGCCCCGGCGCAGTGAAGCCCGGGCGAGAGACAGGGTCAGTTGATGGGCCAGCAGTTCATCATAGGCCAGACGCTGGCGCGCCGGTGTGGTGCGGGCGATGTCCTGCGGGCCCTGCGGCGCGTGAACCTCGTGCAGGGCCGCGCGCCAGTCGGGCCAGGCTTCGCGGGCGATCAGTTGCGGGTCGATCCATTCGGCGAGGTCGGCGGTGCGGTCGAGGGCCGCCATGACGCCCTTGACGACCAATTTCTGAGTGATGCCGGCGACCAGCGGGTAGATCGGCTCGTACGCCGGCAGGTCCGCAGCCTCTTCAGGGCGCAACACATGATCAGGATGGGTCATCCGGCCGATGCCGTCATAAAGTTCAACCTTGCCGGAGACGATCCGGCGCTGCCCGGTGGGCAAAAGCGATTGCAGGAAATCGCCCTTGGCGTGGAAATAGACCAGCATGAATTCGATTTTCTGATCCCTGACCATCACGCGGTAGGGCCGGCCCTTGACCACGGGCGGGAAGTGGCCGCCAACCTCGACCTCCACTGTCACGGTGGCTGGCAGGCCGATATCGCGGATCGAGTCCTTGCGGCTGCGGTCGATGCCGGAATGGGGCAGCAGGAACAACAGGTCCTTGGGCCGCTCCACGCCCAGGCTTTCGAAGTTCTTGACGGCGCGCGGGCCAAGGCCCTTGATGGTTTCCAGTTCGGCAAAAAGCGGGAACAGGATCGCCGGGCGGCTCATGGAACACCCGCGAGGGTCAGCCATTCATCCTCGTCTATGATCTTGATTCCCAAGGCTTCCGCCGCTTTGGCCTTGGAACCTGCCCCCGGCCCGGCAATCACCAGATCGGTCTTGGCCGAAACCGAGCCCGCGACTTTGGCACCCATCGCCTCGGCGCGGGCTTTGGCCTCGGACCGGCTCATCTTTTCCAACGTGCCAGTGAAGACCAGAGTCTGGCCGGTGATCGAAGTCTGCGCAGTGGCGCGGCGGGCGGTGGGCTGCACGTCAAGCTCGGCAATCAGCGCGTCGATCGCGGCGCGCTCGGCGGGGTTTTGCAACGCGGCGGTCAGCGAGGTGGCGACGACATCGCCGATGCCGTCGATATTGGTCAGCTCTTGCCATTCCGGGCTGTCTGGCGTGGCCTGCGTGGCAGCGGCCTCGAAGGCGGGCCAGGTCGTGTAGTGTCGGGCCAGCAGGCCTGCGACCTGTTCACCGATATGGCGGATCCCGAGGGCAAAGATCAGACGGTCCAGCGCGATCTTGCGTTTCGCGTCGATGGCGGCGAACAGGTTGGAGGTAGAGCGGTCGCCAAACCCATCACGATTTTTAAGCTTTTTTAGCGGGTTCCGGGCGTCTCTTGCAGCAAGCGTGAAGATGTCCGCCGGGGTTTTGATCGGCAAGTCTGCGTCATTGAAGAACATCTCGATCTGCTTGGCGCCAAGGCCCTCGATGTCAAAGGCGGCGCGCGAGACGAAATGTTTCAGACGTTCGACAGCTTGGGCGGGGCAGATCAGACCGCCGGTACAACGGCGGACGGCGTCACCATCCTCGCGGACAGCCTCTGACCCACATTCCGGGCATATGTGGGGGAAAACATAGGGTTGAGCGTTGATCTTGCGTTGGGTCAGATCGGTGTCGGCGATTTTCGGGATCACATCGCCGGCCCGGTAAACCTGCACCCAGTCACCGATGCGGATGTCCTTGCCGTCGCGGATCGGGTTGCCCTTGGCGTCTCGGCCAGCAATGTAGTCTTCATTGTGCAAGGTGGCGTTGGAGACGACGACGCCGCCGACTGTCACCGGCTGCAGTCGGGCGACGGGCGACAGGGCGCCGGTGCGGCCAACCTGAATGTCGATGGCGAGCAGCCTTGTCCATGCCAGTTCGGCGGCGAATTTATGCGCGATGGCCCAACGCGGGGTGGTGGAGCGGAAGCCGAGGCGGGATTGCAAGGCGAGGTCGTTGACCTTGTAGACCACGCCGTCGATGTCATAGCCCAACGTCGCGCGCTGCGCCTCGATCTTGCGATACTGGGCCAGCAGGTCGTCGGGACCGTGGCAGAGCACGGTCAGCGGATTGGTATGAAAGCCCATCGCCTGCAGCCTTTCGATCGCGGCCATCTGGGTCGCGGCGAGCGGCTCTGACAGTTCGCCCCACGAATAGGCGAAATAGCGCAGCGGGCGGGCGGCGGTGATCTTGGCGTCAAGCTGGCGCAAGGACCCGGCGGCGGCGTTGCGCGGATTGGCGAAAGTCTTGTCGCCCGCTGCGGCCTGTTTGGCGTTCAGCGCGGTGAAATGGGCATGGCTCATATAGACCTCACCACGCACTTCCAGAACGGCAGGCGCACCGGAAACTTTGTTCGGGATATCCTCGATGGTCAGGGCGTTGGCGGTGACGTTTTCACCGACTTCGCCGTCACCCCGTGTCGCGGCCTGGGTCAGTCGGCCATTTTCGTAGCGCAAGGACAGCGACAGGCCATCAATCTTGGGCTCGGCGGTGTAGGTGATCGGCCCTTCCGCGCCGAGGAATTTGCGGATGCGATCCTCGAAATCAACGACGTCTTGATCCTCGAAAGCGTTTTCGAGGCTGAGCATCCGGACCCGGTGGGTGACTTTGCCAAAGCCGGACGCCACGGCAGCGCCGACCTGATCTGACGGACTGTCACCGCGTTTCAGAGCAGGAAACCGCGCTTCAATCTCGGCATTGCGGCGTTTCAGCGCGTCATAGTCGCCGTCGGAAATCTCGGGCGCGTCAAGGGTGTGATAGGCTTGGTTGGCAGCGGCCAGTTCTGAGGCCAGCCGCGCCAGTTCTTCGCTTGCCTGCGCCTTGGTCAAATCCGCTGTCGCAAGATCCTTCGCCGCCGTCATGACCGCCTCCCCCGATTTGCGCCAAAGGTAAGGGGGGACGCGCGATTGGTCCAGTGTCAGGCAGAGGCGGCGAGCTTGGCGTCTGAATTATGAATGGGCTCGCGCAGCACATAGCCGCGGCCCCAGACGGTTTCGATGTAGTTCTCGCCTCTGGTCGCCTCGGCCAGTTTCTTGCGCAGCTTGCAGATGAAGACATCGATGATCTTCAATTCAGGCTCATCCATGCCGCCATAGAGGTGGTTCAGGAACATTTCCTTGGTCAGCGTGGTGCCCTTGCGCAGCGAGAGCAGTTCCAGCATCTGATACTCCTTGCCGGTCAGATGAACCGAGGTGCCGGCAACATCGACCGTCTTGGCGTCGAGATTGACGTTCACCAGACCGGTGCGGATGACCGATTGCGAATGGCCCTTCGAACGGCGGATGATGGCATGGATGCGGGCGACCAGTTCCTCACGGTGGAAGGGCTTGGTCAGGTAGTCATCGGCACCAAAGCCAAAACCCTTGATCTTGTTGTCGGTATCGTCGGAGCCAGACAGGATCAGAATTGGGGTTTCGACCCGCGACAGGCGCAACTGACGCGGCACCTCATGGCCGCTCATGTCCGGCAGGTTCAGGTCGAGAAGAATCAGGTCGTAATCGTATAATTTGGCAAGATCGATCCCATCCTCCCCGAGATCGGTGCAATACACGTTCAGATTGGCATGGGTCAGCATCAATTCGATACTGCGCGAGGTTGTCGGGTCGTCTTCCACTAGTAGAACGCGCATCTTCTCTCTCCGTCTCGTCGAGGTTCGTTAACGACTGTGGCGTTCAATGGTTAACGGACCGTTACTCTGCCAGAAGGAGAAGATAATACAACCTAAAGTTGACGATATTTTTGAATCGTGGTGACGCGGAGCGCCTTATCACCGTAACTTTCGATGGCCTGACGCCAAAATCCGAACTCCTCCTCGGAAATGGCATAGCGTTCCAGCGCCTCGGATTGGGTTATCAGGCCATGCAGCACTGCTTTGACGACCACAGCCTTGCGACTGGCCACCCATCTGTGGGTGTCGACAGGCGGCAAGTCGGCGCGTGACAGGATCTCTCCGTCCGGCAGCGTGACTTGCCGGGGCCCGTCTACTTTCTTCAGATACATGTCCAAATCCTCGTTTGGTTTGGGCAATCTGCCTCAGCGTTGTTAAACAACGGTGAAGTCTTGCGGCCGCTGGGGGTTGAGAGTAGGGGGGATTTTCTTATATTGCTGCGAGAAATCCCCCGGAAAGCCTTAATCATGCTCGACGTTCAGCTTAATTCACTGGGCCTGCCCAAGCGCCCGGCCGACACGCGGGTCGTCGTGGCGATGTCGGGCGGCGTCGACAGTTCGGTCGTGGCGGCGATGCTGGCGGAAGAAGGCTATGACGTGGTCGGCGTCACCTTGCAGCTGTATGACCACGGTGCGGCGCTGGCCAAGAAGGGGGCCTGCTGTGCCGGGCGGGACATTCATGACGCGCGGCGGGTGGCGGAGACGATGGGGTTTCCGCATTACGTGCTGGATTACGAGAACACGTTCCGCGAGGCGGTGATCGAGGAATTTGCCGACGCCTATCTTGCCGGGGCGACGCCAGTGCCGTGTATCCGCTGCAATGAGCGGGTGAAGTTCAAGGATCTGCTCGCGACGGCGAAGGATCTGAACGCCGATTGCATGGCGACCGGGCATTACATTCAGCGCAAGATGGGCGTTGGGGCAGAGTTGCACCGGGCCGTCGATGGCAACCGGGATCAAAGCTATTTCCTGTTTTCGACCAAGCCCGATCAGCTGGACTATCTGCGGTTTCCCTTGGGCCATCTGGCGTCGAAGGCAGAGACCCGGGCGTTGGCGGCGAGGTATGGCTTGCCGGTGGCGGACAAGCCGGACAGTCAGGACATCTGTTTCGTGCCGAACGGGAATTATGCGGCGGTGATCGAAAAGCTGCGGCCGGGGGCGGCTGATCCGGGCGAGATTGTCGATCTGGCAGGCAATGTGCTGGGCCAGCATGGTGGCGTTATCCATTATACGGTCGGTCAGCGGCGCGGTCTGGGGATCGGCGGCCTGGGCGATCCCTTGTATGTGGTCCGGCTGGACCCGGCGGCGCGGCGGGTGATCGTCGGGCCGAAGGCGGCGTTGTCGACGCGGGTGATCCCGGTCAGGGAGATCAACTGGCTGGGCGATGTTGCGTTTGACAGCCGGGCGGAATGGCATCTTGAAGTCAAGGTCCGCTCGACCCGACCCCCCCGTGCGGCGATCGTGCGGCCCCTTTCGGCGACCGAAGCCGAGGTGGAATTGCTGGACCCCGAGGACGGCGTTTCGGCGGGGCAGGCTTGCGTGTTCTATGCGCCTGAAGGAAGCCGGGTGTTTGGTGGCGGCTGGATCTGGCGTGGACGCTGAAACTGTCCGCGTGTGGACACTTTTTTTAATCTTTCCAAAGCAATGGCATAGAGAGTCCCGTTAACCGGAATGAAAGCACGTTGCGACCCAGTCGCAACGGGTGTCGGGGAAAGGCGTCAGATCTGCTTGGCCTTCCCTGCCCCGATTTCGCAGTGGCATTTCAGAGGGTGATCGCGTCGTACTGGTGGGTTTTCCGGCCGGTCAATTGCCGGCCAACGGGCCCGGAACGAAAGAAATGTTTCCCGCAATTTCCATATCTTGCTGCGGCCCGTCGGCTAGGAACCGAAAAATATAGTTGAAATTGTAACCAATCTCTCCCACTTTCCACGGATTAAAGACGAAATTTTTTGATCACGACGGAGGTCCGGCCCGGATTTGGGCCCATTCGCCGCGTCGTTTTTTGGGGAAATGTCATGACCGCAGGAACCGAATTGACTGACCTGTCCGATAATCTTGGGCGCACGCTGGACAATGTCGACGGGTTGCGAAGTGAAGTTGCAAGCATCGAGACCACAGTCGCCAATGTGCGGCAGGCGCTCGAATATGCCGGTACCATCGAAAACGATGCCAAGGATTTCATCCACACCATCGACGGCATGCAGGCGGCGCTAAAGCTGATGGGGCGGATCGGGCCCTTCAACGTGGTCGCCAAGCTGATGACCTCGGTGCTGACCAATGTCGAACATGTCGCCGAGACCATCCGCGATCAAGCCCATGCCATCGACCAGAAGATCCAGAGCACCGGCTATATTCAGCATCTGGAGGATGCCGAGGGCAAGCTGGCGGATTTTCAGGATCAGCTTGGTGCCGTCGAAGGCGATCTGGGCGACTATCAGGATACCGTGGATCAGACGGTCGACACGCTGAATGCGGTGGGTGCGCCGCTGAAGGATGTGAGCGACGCACTGGACCAGACTGCGGCACCGATCAACGACGCATTGGTCGCGGTCAACACCACCTATGAGCAGATCCAGGCCAGCGTCGATCAGCTGACCTCACAGTTCAGCGCCAGTTTCTTTGCGCCGCTGACCAGCGTCGGCGCGGCATTTGACAGTGTCACAAGGTCGCTGGCCTTTCTGCGCGGGCCGCTTGATGCGGTCTATTCGGCACTGAAGCCGATCGAGCCGGTGCTGGATTTGGTGGGGTTCCTGTATGATATCACGGTCGGGCCAGTGGTAAATTGGGTGCTCGACAAGACCGGGATCACCCATGTGCTGGATCAGGCGTCGGCGGCGATTGCCCATCTGTTGCCGTCCCCCCATGCGCTGGACGGAATGTTCGCTGGCATGGATCAGGTCTTTGCCCCGGTATTGGACTTTCTCGGCGATGGCTGGAATGTCGATCTGACCGGGATGCTGAGCGACATTCACAGCGATATCCTAGACGCATTGGGCGCGGATGCGGCGGGTGATCTGCGGATCGGCAGCGATGCCAATGACACGCTGGTCGGGCAGGACGGCGTCGATGATGTGCTGAACGCCCGCGCCGGTGACGATGTGGTGATGGGTCAAGGCGGCAATGACATCCTGATCGCAAGTCGTGGCAATGACACGCTGTATGGCGGCGATGGCGATGACCGGGCGGTGTTTCACGACGTTTTTTCGCATTTCCGTTTCAGCCTGTCGGCGGCCGACGGGCCGGTGGTGTTCACCCATACCCCAAGCTTTGGTGCAAGATCGCTGGGGTCTGAGACGGTCTATGAGGTGGAGAAATTTGTCTTTGACGATGTGAAATTCTCATTGAACCAGATTTTGCACAATGTGTTCATCGCCACGGGGCCGCTGCTGAACGGCACCCACAAGTCTGATTTCCTCTACGGTGGCAGCGGGCCGGTGACGATCCACGGACTGGGCGGTGACGACCGGATCATCGGATCGGCGCAGGCTGATAGTCTCTATGGCGGGGCGGGCGATGACACCATCATCAGCAATGCCGGCGAGGATCTGGTGTTTGGCGGCGGTGGGACCGACACCTGGCTGCTGCCGGAAAGCACCAACTCCAGCCAGTGTCAGGTCGATCTGGTCACCGGCGAAACCTGGGACGGCAACAGCCACGATACCATCTCTGGTATCGAGAATGTCACGGTGCAGGACCGCCGCGACAGCACCATCAAGGGCGATGCCGGCGGCAACGAGTTCCAGACTTCGGGCGGCGATGATGTGCTGTACGGCCGCGGCGGGGCGGACACGATCTATGCCAGTGGCGGTCGCGACGTGATCTTTGGCGGCACTGGACGCGACCATATCTATGGCGGCGAGGATGACGACGTAATCGTCGGCGGCTCGGTGGTGGGCGATACGCACGGCGACCTTTACGATGGCGGCGATGGCACGTTCGACCGGCTGATCTATTCAACCGAATATGCCGCCTATGGCGCGACGGATTCGTCAGGTGGCAACCTGCCGGAACGTGTGCCCTCGGAAAACCGGGTGATCATTCATGCGGCGACCGGGGTGATCGAGCGGTTGGCGGCGGATGGCAGCACGGTGGCGACCGATCATGCGGTCGGGATCGAGTATTTCGCCGGCTCCGACTTTGATGACACGCTGTTTGGCGCGCTTGCCACGCAGACCGAGAACGCCTGGATCGATGGTGGCGCCGGCAATGACGTGCTTTACACCAATGGCGCGCTGGAGAGCTATGGCGGCAAGGGCGACGACAGGGTCTATGTGACCGCGGTCCTGCACACGTTTGAAAGCACCTCGGTCGATGGCGGTGACGGCAACAACATTCTGGACTTGCGGTTGGTCGAGGATGCCCGCTGGGCGCTGAAACTGAACGGATCATTGGGCACCAATTATCAGGCCTTTGACGCAGGGTTCGCCGGGTCGCTGGGCGCGGTGCCGGATCCGGATGTGGCGCAGGTCTCGGTCGGTCTGGGTCTTGGCGGCCAGTTGCGCAATTTCGCGACCATATACCTCGGCGGCCATGACGATGAGGTGATGCTGCGCGGCGATGAGACGCTGACGATCTATGGCGGCGGCGGCGATGACAAGCTGGTCCGCGAACTGGCCAGTCAGGGCAGCCCGAGGGCCACGTTCTTCGGACAGGCGGGCAATGATTACATGATGTTGCGCCAGGATGGTGCGGCCTATGGCGGCAAGGGCAGTGATGACATTGTGATCAATGGTCAGGGCAGTCAGCGGGTGGTGGGCGGTGCGGGCGATGATGTTGTCACTGCGACGCTGATGACCGGCAGCATCAATGGCGGCGCGGGGTATGACATGCTGTCGCTGGAGGCGAAGACCTCGTCCAACATCACGATGATGGCGATTGACCTGCAGGCTGGCACTGTCCTTGACACGGTGTTCCTGAACGGCAGCTTTGTCCACAACATCGCGGCCTCCATCGCAGGGATCGAAGAGGTGGTTGGCTATGATGGCGCATTTGATGAGATACACGGTCAGAATGGCGTCGATGAAAAGTTTCTGGGCCGCGGTGGGGCCGACACGCTGGACGGGCGCGGCGGCAGTGATGAAGTGTATGGCGGCACCGGCAACGATGTGTTGCAGGGGGGCGATGGCCGGGATTTTCTGAGTGGAGGGCAAGGTAACGATGTCATCGACGGCGGGGCTGGCGTTGACACGGTATCCTATGCCAACGCGGTGCCGAACGGTGCGCGGGGTGAGATTACGGCGGGCAATTTCGGCGCTGTGCATGTTGACCTGAGCGCCAATCTGGCGACCGGGGCCGCAGGGACCGACACGCTGACCGGGGTCGAGAATGTCGTCGGCAGTCTTGGTGACGACACGCTGATCGGCAACGGCGCACGCAATGCGCTGACCGGCGGGGCGGGCGATGATCTGTTGCTGGGGGGCGGCGGGTCGGATGCGCTGGTCCTTGGTCTGGGCCGTGACACGGCCTTCGGCGGCAGCGGCGATGACCATATCGTTCTGGGGCTGGGCGACGCCGAGGTGCATGGTGGTGGTGGCAAGGATGCGCTGGAACTGGGTGCCGCGCGGGGCAAACTGATGCTTGACCTGAGCCATCACAGCTTTACCGGCCATCTGCTGAACCCGGTCGCAGTCTGGGCCGATACCGGCACCAGCGAAGAGCGCGATTTCAACGGCAACCTGCTGACGCCGGATCTGGTGCAACAGGCCAATCCGATCTTCTCGGACAGCGCCGATGATCTGATCCGCCAGTTGCCAGAAAATGACGACCCGTTGCAGCCGCAATTCGCCATCCGCACGGTGAACATGGCCGAGGTCAGCCACGGCACCTATGACGGCATCGAATCCATCACCGGTGGTGGGGCGACGACGCGGATCCTCGTCGGCTCGGGTGTTGACAGCTATGACGGCAGCGGCAGTGGGACCGACATTCTTGACCTGCGGCATTTCAAGGCCGGGGTGCATTACGATGCCCGGTCCGGGGCCAGCAATGCGGCCAAGCTGAAGGGCGATCACCTGTCCGGGATCGACTGGTTCGACGGCAGCAAGTTTGGCGACGTGTTCAAGGGCGATACCGCGGACAACCGGCTGATCGGCAACAACGGGAAGGATATGCTGGTGGGCCGGGCCGGTGAGGATGTGCTGATCGGCGGCAAGGGGGTCGACACGATGACCGGCGGGGCGGGTGACGATCACTTTGTATTCGCCTCGACCGGCGACAGCGGCAATTCGGCAGGCAGTCGGGACCTGATTACCGATTTCACCGTCAAGTCCGGCCATGGCAAAGGTCATATCGACCAGATCGACCTGTCGCCGTTTGATGCGAGGTCGGGGGTACACGGCCACCAGAGCTTTGACTATATCGGCGACGCGGGCTTCAAACACGAGGGTCAGGTGCGGGCGGTGCAGGTCGGCGCGGATACCGTGATCAGCCTGAACACCACCGGATCAGGCGGGGCCGATCTGCAGATCACGCTGGAGAATTTTCAGGCCGCGACCCTGACGGGTCATGACTTCATCTTTTAGGGTGGGATGACACTTGGTCGCTGTTTCACGCGGAGATCCAACAGGCAGCGCCTGACTTGAGGGCGGGCGCAACTGCAGTTGAATGTTGGGCTTTGTGGGTACGAACTGCCCGGTGCGCTGACACGCTTCATTGCGAGCAAAGCTGTGCGTGGGGAGGTCTTGGAGGGTGGTCGGCAATTGCCTCGGCGCTCAAATTCGGGAGCCAGAGCAGTGTCAGACCGGTATCAGGGTCGTGCGCCAGCCCGGTTGCAGTCGGATGTGTTTTATGGCCCGGCGGTGGGTGGTATAGGCCAGGTGCAAGCAGCCGTCCGCGGTTTCCAACAGCCACGGATAGGACAGTTCGTGGTTCATGCCGTCCAGCGAGTTGTTGCTGAGACAGGCACCATCGCCATCCTCGATCAACAGCCGCAGCGGAAAGCTCTGACCGCCATCCTGCGACAGGCAGAGGGCAACCGGGGCGCGGGGCACGCCCCAGACCGGTTGACAGCCGCCGGTCGGGTCGGCGTCAGGCCGGATGTCCTCGGAGCCGAGTTCGTCGTAGAGCGAGGCGCGTCTGGCGTCCGACATGCTGGCGTTGACCGGGTTGCAGATCAGCGCGACCTCACCCGAAGCCAGACGGATCGCCGCGATGGAGGAGTTGTTGTTGGGCAGGTCGGTCGGCTGAGGGGCGGACCAGGTCAGCCCGCCATCATGACTTTCGGAGCGGTGGACCGCATCGGCCTGCCGCCTGCGGTAGAACGCCGCCATATGGTCGCCGAGGGCGACAGGCGACATATGGACCGTGCCGGTGGAACTGGCGATTTCCTGATAATCCCAGGTCTTGCCAGCGTCAGCCGAAAGCGCGAAGGCGGCGACATCGTGGCTGCCGGTCCATTTCTGACCCGGGCGCTGGACGCAGCGGAAGATCGGCAATAGCCAGCGGCCGTCGCCAAGCACCTGCAAGGGTGCGCGGATGAAGCAGCCAAGTGGCAGGTCGAGCAGGCGGCTGGTGCCGGTCGTCAAAGTGGTGCCGTCCCGGGTCAGGCTGGTCATGCGGATGCGACACTCGTCCTGATTTCCGGCGGGTTGCGAACAGTGCAGCAGCCAGAGCTGGCCACCGGGCGCACGAAACAGCACCGGATTCTGTTCGGAATGGTCGGGGTCGCGGCTGAGCGTGGCAACCGGGCCCCAGATGTCGCGACCGGGCAGCAGAACCGAGGCGCGGATGGCGATGTCCGACTTGCCTTCCAGCGAGCCTGCGAACCACGCGCAGACCACAGCGCCGTCCGGCTCGGCGTGCAGAAAGGCGGCGTGGTTCTGAACGGCGGGTGACGGCAGAAAGGTTTCCTGCCGACCCTGGCTGACGGTGGCCAGCTGTCCGGTCATCAGCCGTTCTATATCCGCGACGCGCAATTCGGCCCCTCCCCTGCTGCGTCTGTCTTGGCCCGAACGGCGGGCCGTCGTCAAGTAATTTGTTATCTTGTAATGTAGTTGTTAAATCCGTGTCGGAAGGGAGCTAGGTTCTGGGTTGTGCCAGAAAGGTTGTCCACACCGCGATGAACATGGCGGCGACCACCGGGCCGGTGATGAACCCCTGCATCCCGAATGTCGCGATGCCGCCGAGGGTCGAGATCAGCACGACATAATCCGGCATCCGCGTTGCCTGCCCCACCAGCCACGGCCGCGCGATATTGTCGATCAGGCTGATCACCAGCGTGCCATAAAGGATCAGCGCAATGCCTTGCCAGATCATGCCGCTGGCCAGCAGAAAGACCGCCGCCGGGCCCCAGACCAGGGCCGCGCCGAACACCGGGAACAACGACAGGAACGACATCAGGACAGTCCACAGGATCACCGCCGGGATGCCCAGCACCCAGAACGCCAGCCCGCCCAGACAGCCCTGCAGCAGCGCGACCAGAATGTCGCCGCGCACCGTGGCGCGCACTACCAGAGTAAAGGTACGCAGCAAATCGTTCAGGACGGCTGCGTCCATCGGGATCGCCGCCTTGAGACGCGCCAGAATCGCATCGCCATCGCGGAACAGAAAGAACATCAGGTACAGCATCACCCCCAACCCGACAACCACTCCCATGGTGGTTTGGCCGAATGACAGCACGACCGGCGCATTGGCCCCGATCCAGTCGCCGACCGAGGTTGAGACCGAAGCCTGCACCGCCGACAGGTCGCCGAGGCCAAGTTGCTGCAGGATCCACTTGGTCCAGCCGGGCAGCACATTGATCAGTGATGTGAACATCTCATGCAGGTCGATCTTGCCCGACTTGGCCGCATCGATCAGGTCAGCCGCCTCGCGGACCACCGCGGACACGATCACCATGGTCGGCAGGATGATCAGCAGCACAAAGCCCAGGATCATGATCAGCGAGGCCAGGTTGCGGCGATGACCCAGCCGGTCGGTCAGGCGGCGCGCCAGCGGGTCGAGCACGATCACGAAGGCCACCGCCCAGAACACCGCGCCGAACAGCGGCCACAGCACCCAGCCAAAGGCCAGCGTCACCAGGACGGTCAGGGCGACAAAGGTCCAGCTATGGGTCACGTGGTCTCCATTTCTGCGGCGGGTCCTGGCAGGGGTTGGCGTCGGCAACAGTTCTAGGACGGGCCCGACCCAGATCAAGCCGTGGCGGCCCGGACACGATTGCGTTTCAAGCGAAAAGGTTTGATATCATTGGCCCTCATTCGGATAACGCAGGCCGATTTGCGCCCGCAGTTCATCCAGCGTTGCCATGATCGCCACCGATTGCGCCGGCGGCATGATCTGACTGACGGTCATGCCGCTGGTGATCAAACGCTCCGCCTCATCGGCCTGAAACTGCATGCCACGACCGTCCACGGCCAGTTCGAAGGTCTCTTTGAGGGTGTTGTCCGTGTCATAGACCCGGAATGTGGTTGGCGAATACCACACCCGGTCAATGTCGATCCGACCCTTGGTGCCGACGACGCTGGCGCGGTTCGGACCGGCGCTGTCGCTGGAGGACAATGTGGTGGCGATGGCGCCCGAGGCATAGTGGAAGATCGTGGCGACCTGGGCATCCGCGCCAGTGTCACGGAAGGTCGCCGATGCCTTGACCGAAGATGGCTGGCCAAGCATGTCCCAGGTGAACGAGATCGGATAGATCCCGAGGTCCAGCAACGCCCCGCCGCCCAGTTCCAGGGCGTTCAGCCGGTGCTTGGGATCGTCGGACAATTTCTGGCGGTGGTCGGCAGTGACCGAGCGGATCTCGCCGATGGTGCCAGCAGCGATGATTTCGCGGATCCGGCGCATGTGAGGCAGAAAGCGGGTCCACATCGCCTCCAGCACCACCAGACCCTTGGCGGACGCGAGGTCAACGATCTCGGCGGCTTCGGCGGCGTTGAGGGTGAAGGGTTTCTCTACGAGGATGTGCTTGCCTGCATTCAGCGCCAGCTTGGCGGCGGCGAAATGGTGCGGATGCGGGGTGGCGATATAAATGATCTCGACATTGGGGTCTGCGACCAGCGCCTCATAAGAGCCATGGGCTTTGGCAATGCCGAAATCATAGGCAAAGCGGTCGGCCTTGGCCTGGCTGCGCGAGCCAACCGCCGTTATGGTATGACTGGTCAGCAGCAGATCCTTGACAAACAATTCGGCAATCCAGCCGGTTGCCAAAATGCCCCAGCGCGTTCTCTTCGGCAATTTACGTCTCCTCTTCCAGCTGTTTGCGAAACCTGTGACGCTAACGCCCACCGGTGATCTTGCGGGCGCGTTGTTGCGTGCCGCCGGACCCATAGGGGTAATCGCTGACTTGTGGCGCGCTGACGGCGGAGAGCGTGGCGATCTCTGCCGCTGTCAGCACCAGATCGGCTGCCCCCAGATTGTCGGCCAGTTGCGCTGTGGTCCGGGCGCCCAGAATGACCGAGGTGACCGCCGGTTGCGCCTTGAGCCATGCCAGAGCGACCTGCGCCATGCTGACATCATGCGCCCTGGCCACATCCTCGACCGCGCTGATGATCGCCCAAGTGCGGTCCTGGGCGTTGCGGGCCTCATAGGCCTCCATCCCGCGCTTGGGGTTTTCACCGAGACGGGTGGCGCCTTTGGGCATCTGGTCGCGCTTGTATTTGCCCGACAGCCAGCCTCCGCCGAGCGGCGACCACGGCATCAGACCCATGCCGGCATCCTGACAGGCGGCAACAATCTCCAGCTCGATCTCGCGCACCAAGAGGCTGTATTGCGGTTGCAGGGTCACGGGTCTGGTAAAGCCCTGCGCCTTGGCGATTTCCGACGCTTTGGCGATGTGCCAGCCAACATAGTTGGAAAAGCCGTAATAGGCGATCTTGCCGGCCCGCACCGCGTCATCAAGAAAGCGCAGGGTTTCCTCGATGGGCGTCAGCGCGTCCCAGGCGTGCATCTGGTAGAGGTCGATCTGCTCCACCCCAAGACGGCGCAGCGAGGCGTTCAGCGCCTGCCCCAGATGGCGGCGCGACAGGCCGAGGTCATTGGGACCATTGCCCATCGGAAAGCGGCCCTTGGTCGCAACGACAGCCTGCAGCGCCTCGGTCGGATGAGCTTTCAGCCAACGGCCGACGATGTCTTCCGACACGCCGGCCGAATAGACATCGGCGGTGTCGACAAAGGTGCCGCCTGCCGCAAAGAAGGTGTCCATCAATTGATGCGATGCCGCCTCGTCTGCCTCGGCACCGAAGGTCATCGTGCCAAGACACAGGGTAGAGACGACCGCCCCACTGGGGCCGAGCTTGCGATAGTCCATGACGATATCTCCCTTTCGACCCATTGGCTTGGTGGCCGTCAGGCGGCCGTGGTCGATATATCCTCCAGTTGACTAGCTTATCGGGCCGGGTGCAAGAGCCGGTTGCCGCCAATTCTTGCCGTCCAGACGAAACCGGGTGGCGCCCGACATGATCCTGCGGGACTATGCGGCAACAAGATTGCGGGTGAGTCGATGGCGATTTCCTATGAGGCGGTTCTGGCTGACATGGTGACGGTTGCGCGGGCGGCGGGGGCGTTGACCCAGCGGCATTTTGCGCGGTTCCGCGAGATCGAGATCGGCATCAAGGGTCCGGCCGATTTCGTGTCGGACGCCGACCGCGAGTCGGAATTGCTGATCCGCAAATTCCTGTTCGACCGCTATCCGGACTGGAGTTTCACCGGAGAGGAGTTTCCGCCGGTCGACAAGGCGGATCAGGAGTATCGCTGGCTGGTCGACCCGATTGATGGCACCACCAACTTCGTCAACGGCATGCATTACACGATTTCGATAGCGCTGCGGCGGGGCAATCTGACGGTGGCGGGGGCGCTTTACAATCCGGTGTCGGATGAGATGTTCACGGCGATCCGGGGTCAGGGGGCGTTTCTGAATGGCATGCGGCTGACGGTCAGCCCGCAGCGGAATGTCGGGATGTTTGCCATCGGGACCGGCCTGCCGATCAGCAACCTGCACAGTTTTTCGGGGTATTATCAGCGGCTTGAGGCGATCCGCGATCCAGTCGGCTGTGTGCGCATCGTCGGCAGTTCGGCCAATTCCTGCGCCTATGTCGCCTGTGGGCGGTTGACCGGATATTTCGAGGAATCCGGTCTGGTCGATTGGGCGGTCGGGGTGCTGCTTGTCGAAGAGGCGGGCGGCGTGGTCACTGACTGGTGGGGGCGCGGGCCGGAGTTTTATGAGAAATCCGGCATGGTGATCGTGGCGAACAAGGCGAACCATGCGTGGCTCTTGGACCAGTTGCAGGATGCGCCGCGCAAGGAGGCTTAGAGAGCAGCCGCCAATCCTTCGGGATCGTCGGTGGTAATCTGATCGGCCTTCATCGCCAGCAACCGCCGGGTGGCCAAGATGCCTGAGGTGTCGGCCCGCTGGATCGTGTAGGCGTCAACGCGGCGGTCGGCGGCATGAAAGCCAGCGATCAGGTCAAAGCCAAGGTCCGCGACTGCAAGCACCAGTCGGTGGTCGAGGTAGATCAGTTCGGCATTGGGCGAGGCGTGAACCGCCCCGGCCACGAAACCCGCGAAGTCGTGGCTGGCGATGACGCGCTCGATGGCCCCCATATGGCAGGGGTCGTAGCCGATCCGCAGGTCCGGAGAGGCGTCGGTCAGCAGTCGCACCGCCTCGGCATCACCGGAGGACAGGATGAAATGTTGCGCCACCGGGGCGAGGGTCTGGGCGAAGGCTGCGATGACGTCAGGGGTCAGGGCGGCGGCATCCTCTTTGTAATCCAGTTGCAAGAGGGCGTCGGGATGGGCCCCTTCGCGTTGGATCAGGGCAGCGAGGTCTTCCAGCAGCATCACGGTATCAGGGAGCGGCGCGCCGTCGTTTCCGCGCAGATGCAGGGCGCGCAGAGTGGCGGCTGTCGCTTGGCGGACGGGGCCGTGGCCGGTGGTGTCGTGGTCGAGGGACAGGTCGTGCAGGACGGCAAAGCCGTTGTCGCCGTGGATGACCAGATCGACCTCGACACTGGCGCCCGCAGTCATGCCCTCGATGATGCGCCGGCCAGTAAAGACCGGATCGCGGGCAAAGCGCCGTGCACGGTGCCATTTCAGGAACGTGCTGTGGCCGCCTTGGGTTACGCAAACCGCTGTCATGGCTCAGCCACCGCGATGGATCGCGGCATTGTCGCGGTAGACGGCATAGGCGCGCGGCGTCAGGGCGACCGGGCTGTCGGCGGCCCACGATCTGGCATCTGTGACCATGGCTTTCAGACGCAACCCATCGGCGAGGTCGATGTCGACGATGGCATGGGTGCCGTAATCGGTTACCCGGTGGATCACAGCTTCGGCCCCCGGCATTGCCGCGATGTCGAGGGACTCGGGGCGGACGGCGAGGGTGGCTTTGCCATCGGCCACCGGCATGGCCATTTCTAGCCCGGGATGCTGGAAGATGCCGCCCTCCACCACGCCGTCGATCAGGTTCATGGTGCCGATGAAACCGGCAACAAACGGCGTGGCGGGGGCGCGGTAGACCACATCCGGCGGGTCGATCTGTTCGGAGCGCCCGGCGCGCAGCACGACGATGCGGTCGGCAAGCGCCAGAGCCTCGTCCTGACCGTGGGTGACGAACAAGGTGGTGATCTTCAGCCGTTGCTGGAGATCGCGGACCTCTTCGCGCAGGCGTTCGCGCAGATGCTGGTCGAGGCTGGCGAAGGGCTCGTCCAAGAGCAGGATCTTGGGTTGCAGGACCAGTGAGCGGGCCAGAGCCACCCGCTGCTGCTGACCCCCTGACAGCTGGTGGGTCATCCGCTGGCCATAGCCGTGCAGGCCGACCTGGTCCAGCACGGCCTCTACCCGCTCCTTGATCTCGGCCTGCGGCAGGCGGCGGAGTTTCAGGCCGAAGGCGAGGTTCTTGAAGACATTCATATGAGTCCAGAGTGCATGGCTTTGGAACACCATGCCGGTGGGTCGTTTC
>JBDTQR010000050.1:0-23757 GCA_039932095.1 bacterium
ACCGCATTGATGCCGACCTTGGTCGCGGCGGCAATCAGCCGTTCCATCTGGTCGATGACGGTTTTCACGGCGTTGCGGGCGAGCTCTATGCCCAATCAACCGGCAAGGGCATCTTGGTACAGGCCGACATCGACGGCGATGGTCAGGCTGATTTCACGGTCTTCTGCAACGGCGTGACGGCACTCCTGGAGACCGACTTCATTCTATAGAACTTCCGCCGCTTCCAGTCCCAGCACCTCGTCCAGCAGCGCCCACGGCCGTTGGTCGGGGATGTGCAGGCGCACTGTATCGCCCAGTTTGAAGCTGCCCTCGCGCTCGACCCAGGCGACCACGCCGCGCAACCCTTTGGCGGCTGGCTTGAACGCCGCCCCAAAGCCGGGATGCGCCGCCTCGATGCCCTTGCCGGGAAACACGCAAGGCCGATTGTTCAGATTGACCACCAACGTGGCGCCTGACGAGCCCTGCAACCGCGACCCCGGCGGGATGTGGCTGAAATCCGGAATGCCCGACAGCACCATCGTCGCCCCCAGCAGACTGGGCGACAGACTGTCCAGGCCCATCTTCACCGCAATCTCGGCCATCTCTTCCGCCGACAGCACCGAAAATTGCCGGGTGTTGCGCACTTCGGTGCCCTCGGGATATTGCGTCGTCATCCGCACGCAGGATGGCGCCGTCATGCCGGTATGCACTTCGCCCGCGATGCCCTCGAACCCCGCAAACACCTCTTGCTCGGGACCGGACCAGACCGGCCCTTCCTTGCTGCGCACTGCGCCCAGATAGGTGATCGTGGCGGTGAATTGCGTGCGTTTAAGTACCGGCATCAGGTGTCCTCAGAACAAAGAATATCCGGCGGAACGGCATCGTGGCCGAACCATCCGCCATCACAGGATAGGCCGAGGCAAGCGCCTTGTCATAGGCCGAAACGAACATCGCCTGCTCTGCCGCCGACATCTTTTCCACGAAAGGCCGCATGGCGGTTGATTGGGTGAAGGCCCGCACCGGGTGCATATCTGTCGTGGGTTCCAGATGCTGGACATACTCGGTTTCCCACGCCTCGACATGCCCCAAGGGTGCCAGCATCTGCCAATAGGCAGCGGCGGTCTGCACCGGCGCGTCGTAAGTGCCGGTGTCGAACCGTTCGGGGAAAAGCGAGGTCGCAATATCGCGCAGGAACCGGTGCGAGGGCGAGAAATACTGCCGTGGCATCTGGACCGCCAGCACGCCGCCCGGTGCCAACATAGAGGCCAGCCGGGCCAACAGCACCGCGTGATCCGGCAACCAGTGCAGCGCCGCATTGGAAAAGATCAGCGCCAGCGGCGCATCCGGCGCCCATCTCGCGGCATCCGCCTCGATCAGCCGGTCATACCCCCGCGCCTTGGCGAGCATTGCAGGCGACGCATCAAGACCCAACAGCTCATGTTTGGGATAGCGTTGCTTCAATGCCGCCGCCGCCGCCCCGTCGCCACAGCCAAGGTCCAGCACCTGGCCCTTCGGCAACGCGCCGACCTGCATCAGCAGGTCAAGGGCCGGTCGCAAACGCAAACCCCGAAACTTGGCGTAAGTTTCGGGGTTCCAGTCGGTCGAGGATTTGCCAGTCAAGCAGAAGGCTCCGGTTCCATCCCCGGATTCGGCGACTTGGCCTTGGTCTTGGGGATCGACAGCAGCGAAGGTGCGCCACCGCTCGGCGGAGCCGCCTTGTCGTCATCGTCGCCCAGAATCTCGCCGGCGACGACTTTCTTGATCTCATCTCCGGTCAGGGTTTCGTATTCCAGCAGACCCTGCGCCAGACGCTCGAACTCGGTGTTCTTTTCCAGCAGGATCTTGCGGGCCGTGTCATAGCCCTCGTCGATCAACACCTTGACCTCGTTTTCGATCAGCGTCTTGGTATCGGCTGATACCGAAAAGCCGCCGGTGTTGCCGGTATAGCCCTGATGCGCCTCGGAATAGTCGATGTTGCCGACCGCATCCGACATGCCCCAGCGCAGCACCATCGCCCGCGCCATCGACGAGGCCTGCATGATATCCCCCGACGGGCCGTTCGACACCGAATCCTCACCCCATTTGATGATCTCGGCTGCCTTGCCCGCCATGGTCATCGCGATGTTCTGCTTGCACTGATCCTTGTGCCAGTTCAGCCGGTCCATCTCCGGCAGGCTCATCACCATGCCCAAAGCGCCGCCGCGCGGGATGATCGTGGCCTTGTAGACCGGATCGCATTTCGGCAGGCTCATCCCGACGATGGCGTGACCGGCCTCATGATAGGCGGTCATTTCCTTCTGGTCGGCGGTCAACACCATAGACCGACGCTCGGCCCCCATCATCACCTTGTCCTTGGCCTGCTCGAAATCCTCCATCGTGACGAACCGCCGCCCCATCCGTGCCGCCATCAAGGCCGCCTCGTTGACAAGATTGGCCAGATCGGCACCCGAGAAACCAGGGCAACCGCGCGCAATGATCCGCAGGTCGACATCCGGCCCGACCGGCACCTTGCGGGCATGGACCGTCAAGATTTTCTCGCGGCCCTTGATATCCGGGTTCGGCACATGGATCTGGCGGTCAAACCGGCCCGGGCGCAGAAGTGCGGGGTCCAGCACGTCCTTGCGGTTGGTGGCGGCGACGATGATCACACCCTCGTTCGCCTCAAACCCGTCCATCTCGACCAGAAGCTGGTTCAAGGTCTGCTCGCGCTCGTCATTGCCGCCGCCCATGCCGACGCCACGCGCCCGGCCGACCGCGTCAATTTCGTCGATGAACACGATGCAGGGCGCGTTCTTCTTGGCTTGCTCGAACATGTCACGCACCCGCGACGCACCCACACCGACAAACATTTCGACAAAGTCGGAGCCCGAGATGGTGAAGAACGGCACGCCAGCCTCACCGGCAATCGCCCGGGCCAGCAGCGTCTTACCAGTACCGGGCGGGCCAACCAGCAACGCGCCCTTGGGGATCTTGCCACCCAGCCGCGAGAATTTCTGCGGGTTCCGAAGAAATTCGACGATCTCTTCCAGCTCTTCCTTGGCCTCATCAATTCCGGCCACGTCGTCAAACGTCACCCTTCCCTGCTTTTCGGTCAACAGCTTGGCACGCGATTTGCCAAAGCCCATAGCCCCGCCGCGCCCGCCACCCTGCATCCGGTTCATGAAATAGATCCACACCCCGATCAGCAGCAGGAACGGCAGATAGCTGATGATGATGTTCAACAGGCTCGACTGCTCCTGCGGCTTGGCCTGAATGATCACGCCCTTGCTCAACAGCTTGTCCGTCACCTGTTCGCCCGTCGGACGAATGGTCAGATATTGCGTGCCGTCTTTCCCGGTGATCCGGACCTTTTCGCCGTCCAGTTCGACCGCCTTCACATCCCCGGCATCAACCCGGGCGATAAAGTCGGAATACGGAACAGTTTGCGTCGAAACACTCGCGCCACTGTTGAACATCTGGAACAGCGCCAGAACGAGCAGAAGCAAGACTACCCAGAATGCGATGTTGCGTGCATTACCCACGAACAAACTCCCTTGTGTGCCGCGCAGCATACCGGCGCGCAACCATTGCATGACAAGATAGACATTCGTATGGCCGGTTCAATGCGATAACGCCGAATGATGCAAAGCTGCCGCAGGGAAAAGCGAAATGGCGCTGTAACCCGGCCCGAATCCGGCGAACGGCGCCGCCAGCAACGCCTCTCCCCGCCACAGCGCCGGGCTGGTCATCAGCGCTTGTCGCGGCAAGCCGGTGGCGCGCCAGTCGGTACATTGCGCGATGCCTGCCCCCAGCACGCGGATTTCCGCCCCATCCGGCAGCAGCCCGGTGATCTGCCAGCGGCCATCCCAGACTCCCTCAGCCGGGCTGATCTTTGCCGCTACTGCCTTGCCCTCGCGAAAGGCCCAGAGGCCGGTCTTGCTGGTCAGAAACCGGCAGCCGCTCAGCATCCCGGACCCGCCTGCCAGCAATCTGGACAGCAAGTCCTGCACCGCAACGCCGCGCGGGCCATACTCCGCCGGGGCGACATGGCCGATCACCCGCAGGATCAGACGCCGCTGCACCTCGGCGCTTTCCGCCGCCAGCCCCGGATCAATCAAGACCGCATTGCCCATCACCTGCAACAAGCGCTGCGCGGCGGTGTCGGTCACCCGCTCCAACGCGTCGCGCGCCACGGCCAGATGGCCGGCAACTTCTGCCAGCCCATCGCCGGTGATCCCCATCGATTGCAGCGCAGCCAGGGACATGCGCGCCTTCACCCGGTCAAAGCGTGGATCGTCATTTGACGGATCGTCCACCCAGACGACCCCGCGGCCGCGCAGATAGGCCCGCAACTCTGGCCGTGACACTGCCAACAGCGGCCGCAGCCAGACCACCCCGCCCTCTGTCCATGTCGCCGCCATCGCGGACAGCCCGTCCACTCCGGCGCGCCGCGCCAACCGCATCAGAAAAGTCTCGGCCACGTCATTCTGAGTATGGCCCAGGGCCACGGCATCCACGCCCGACCTGCGCGCCCAGTCGGCAATCAACCCACGACGACCGCGCCGCGCCGCATCCTGCAAATTCCCCGCCCCGTCCCACTGCCAACGCAGCACCTCATGCGGCACGCCCAACCTGGCACAGATCCGCCCGACCTCGGCCGCCTCCGCCGCCGCCTCGGCCCGCAGACCGTGATCCACCGTCGCCACACAGATCTGAATGCCCTGCTTCTCCGCCAGATGCAGCAACGCCAGACTGTCGCCGCCGCCTGACACCGCCAGCCCGAGCCGCCCGCCATCAACCTGAAACGCCGTGCCCAGCCCGGCTAGAAACCGCGCCGCAAGGTCACTCAACTACAGCCCAATCCCTGCATCGCGGCCTGGGCGTTGCTGTCATCGACGCTGCCCGGGAACCGCTTGCCAACCTCGGCCAGCGTCACACAAGCCTCCGGCTTTTGACCCAAGGCCCCCAGCGCCTGCCCCAGCTTCTGCAATGCCTGACCGGCTTGCGGACCCTCGGGCTGACCCGAAAATGCGTCCAAATAGGCCCGCGCCGCCTTGGCCGTGTCGCCCGCCTTGGTCAGCGCATCGCCGCGCAGCACACCGGCCTGCTGGCTTAGTGCCCCACCTGGATAGGTCGCCGCATAGGTAGCAAAGAGGTCCGCGGCGGCACGAAAGTCACCGGAATCGAGCACCGCCCGGGCCCGGTCGAAGTCGGCTTGTTCATTGATTGCCATTTCCGGCGCGTTGTCCGCTGGCGCGGCCGGCGTCGCAGGTGCGGTGGGTGTGGTCGGCGTGGTGGCGGCAACCGGGGCCGCACCTGCCGCCATCGACCCCAGATCCGGCGTCGCAGGCAGGCTCGCCGGATCGCAACCCTCGGTCAGTTCGCACAGCCGGAACTCGATGTCGCCGATCCGGTTGGTACCGTCCGCGACCACCTGACTGACCTGCAATTGCACCGCCTCGGTCTTGGCGGTCAGCCGGGTCAACTCTGCCTCGATCGCATCCATCCGCTGCAGCGGATCAGCCCCGGCGCTGCCATCGCTGACCGCCCCCGAGCTGACCAGCTCTTGCTTCAGCGCGTTGAAGTCGGACGCCAGTTGCGCCAGCTCGGCCTTCACATCCGCAAGTGACTGCGCCTTGTCCTGGGCAAATGCCGGACCGGGCAGCAACAGGGCCGTCAGCAAAAGCCAGCGCATCGGATCAGGCCCCCGAACCGAGCGACAGCACCGTCACGGCGCGGCGGTTCTGCGTGTAGCAGCTTTCCTCCGAGCACAGCGCAATCGGCCGCTCCTTGCCATAGGACACCGTTTGCATCCGCGCGCCCGAGATGCCTTGCGAGATCAGATAGTTGCGCACCGAATCCGCCCGGCGGGCGCCAAGGGCGATGTTGTATTGCTGGGTGCCCTGCTCGTCCGCATGGCCCTCGATGATGATGGCATAGTCCGGATTGGTCTTCAGCCAATTGGCTTGTCCGTTCAGAATGCCGCGCGCCTCATCGGTAAGGGTCGACTGGTCGACGACAAAGTGCACCCGGTCGCCAACGGTCTGGTTGAAATAGGCCACCGAAGCCGGGTTGTTCGGATCACCCAGACCCGAGGTTGCCACGCCACTGCCATTCTGGCCGCCGGCACCATTGACCCCGCCAGCGCCATTGGCACCGTCGCCATAGCGACCGGGGTTCTTGCAAGCCGCCATGCCCAACACGGCGATGATCAGCACAATTTTCGGCAGAATTGAAAGTGAAGGCATCATGGTGTTTCCTGTTTCTTTTTTGGTTTTGGCCCGATTTCGGCCATCATATCAGCTTTGCCGCAGCCTGTTAACCCAGACTGTCTTCACGAAATCATGGCAAGAGTGGCGACCATGCCGGGTCCGATGCGGCACCCTCCGTCGTCACCTGATGCGGATTGCGGCCGGAAATATCCACCGACCACAGCGTCGCCGAGCCGCCCGACCCCTCGCTTTCGCGGGTGAACATGATCACCCGGCCATTCGGGGCCCAGGTCGGTCCCTCATCAAGAAAAGCCGAGGTCAGCAGCCGCTCCTCGCCGCCGTCCAGTCGGAAAACCCCGATATGGAACCGGCCCTCGCTGATCTTGGTGAAGGCGATCAGGTCGCCTCGCGGGCTCCACACCGGGGTGCCGTATTTGCCCTTGCCGTTGGAAAGCCGCACCGGGTCGCCGCCATTCGCCGGCATGACGTAAATCTGCTGGCTACCCGAGCGGTCGCTTTCAAACACGATCTGGCTGCCATCCGGGCTGTAGGACGGCGCAGTCTCGATCGACGGTGCATTGGTCAGCTGCTTCAGCGCGCCGGTTTCGGTGTCCATCGTGTAAAGGTCGGCATTGCCGTCCTTTTCCAGGCTGAACACCACCGTCCGGCCATCCGGCGCAAAGCGCGGCGCAAAGGTCATCGTGCCAGCCTGCTCGTCCAGCACCTGCGTTTTCAGGTTGGCAGTGTTCATCAGATAGACCCGCGGAAAGCCGGATTTGTACGAGGTATAGAGGATCCGGTCGCCGGTCGGCGAGAAGTGCGGGGCCAGCACGATTGCACTGCTGTCGGTCAGATAGGCGACATTGGCGCCGTCATAATCCATCACGGCCAGCCGCTTCTGCCTTGCATCCTTGGGCCCGCTTTCCGCGACATAGACCACCCGGCTGTCGAAATAACCGCCCTCGCCAGTGATCCGGCTGTAGACAGCATCCGCCACCTTGTGCGCCATCCGCCGCCAGCTTTTCGCCGACCCGACAAATTGCAGCCCATCGCCCAAGGGCTGACCCGACACGATATCGAACAACCGGAACTTCACCACCACCTTGTCGCCCGAGGCGCTGACCGCACCGGTGACCAGGGCCTGGGCGTTGATCGCCTGCCAGTCATTATAGGCCACCGGCGCGTCAAAGCTGGTCACCTTGCTGATATAGGCGTCCGATCCGATCTCGCGGAACAGGCCCGTCCCGGTCAGATCCGCCGCCACCACCCGCGCCAGATCATGCGCCAGCGTGCCGGCGCCGTTGTTTTCGGCAATGAAATCCGGCACCGCATAGGGCATCGGCTCCACCACGCCACCGTCAATCACGATGTGCAGGGGCTCGGCTCGGGTAACCGTGGCAAGGCTTGCGAAACCAAGGGCCAGGGCGATGATCAGGGGGCGAAAGGGGGACATGTCTACCTCGTTTTCGTCAGGTCAGGGTCCGCGACGCAGCGGCATTTGGTGCCAGGGCGGGGTGAATTTCGTCAGGCTTCATCTAAGGCGCATTCCGGTGGGGTCAAAGACCAGTTCCAGATCTTTCCACGTATCATACTTGTCAGCGGGCAGCGGCAGTCCGTCCTTGCCACAGCGGATGATCGCCCGCCGCGCCGCCTCGAACACCTGTTTGGCAGCGGCATCCGAGCCGCCCTGCGACCCGGTCATCCGGATCGACGCAGTCACCGGTTTGCTGTCCTGCCCGACATCGACGCGGACGGTCACCTTGACCTCCATCGCCGCCGAAGACAGCGTGCCGAGGTTCCAGCACTGCTTGATCGCCACGCGCAGGCCGTCAATCTCACCACTGGTCATCGGCGGCCCGGCATTGGCCGCCGGACTGTCGCTTGCCCCGGTCGTGGCACCATTGCCGTTCAGCGCCGCCGCCACGGCAGCATCGGTCGCTGCCTGATCGGCCTGCGCCTTGGCGGCCTTGTCGGCAGCGACCTTGTCAGCCTTGGCCTGCGCGGCCGCCTTCGCCGCAGCCTCGTCAGCCGCCGTCTGATCGCTGGCGGTGGTATCGCCGGGCGTGTCGGTTGCCACCGCCAAGGTCTTGGGCCGCGACTGCGGCCGCTTGCTGGTGGTAGGGGCAAGCGCCGGGGCGTCGGTCACATCCGTGGGCGCATCCGGCTGCACCACAGGCGTCGTCACCGGCGGCTTGGCGGGCGGCTCCGGCGGTTTCGGCGTTGGCACATCGGGTGCAGGTGTCTCGGTCACGGCGGGGGCGGGTGTATCTGCGGTCTTGATGGCGTCGGTCGCAGGCTCCGGCGGCGCGTCCGAGATGATGGTTGCCGGGCGCGGTTTGGGCACCTTGGTCGATTGCGGCACCGGGATCGGCTGCGGCTCTGCCGTCGGTGTCTGCGGTGCAGGCGGGACCGGATCGGGCTGCGGGATTGGGTCGACCGGCAGTGTTTCGTCCGGCACGGGTGGCGGCTCGACCGTAGGCGTTGGCGCGGGTTCCACCGTGGGGGCGGGTTCCGCCGCAGGCACATCGGTCTGCGGTGCGGCATCGGGCTCGGACGGCGGTGCCACCGCCGGGTCGGTCACATCGGCAGGCGGGTCGACGGCAGCGGGTGCATCCGTCGCCACCGATGGCGCGGAAGAGGTCATCGCGTCCAGTTCTGCCGAGGAAATGAACGACACATCGACAACCTTGATCTCTGGCACCGTCTGCTCAGCAAACAGCCAGCCGCCCAAGAGCGCCCACAGGATCAGGCCGACATGCCCGATACCAGAGATGATCACGCCCTTGTTCATGCCAGGGCCCTAGTTGCCGCCACCGAAGGACGGTCCGCCGGTATCTGTCACCAGCCCGATATTGTTGAACCCGCCCGCGTTCAGCGCCCCCATCAACTGCGCCACCCGCTCATAGGCCACCGCACCATCGGCCCGGACAAATACCTTGTCCGAGGTCCGCTCCGCCGCAATAGCCTGCAATTTCGGGATCAACTCGCCATCGCTGACCTCGGTCGACTGGATCAGCACCAGTCCGTCCGCCGTAAGCGTGATGGTCAGCGGTTCCTCTTGTTCCGTCGGCATGGCATTGGCCGCCGTTTGCGGCAGTTTCACCGGCACGCCCACCGTCAACAACGGTGCCGCCACCATGAAGATGATCATCAGCACCAGCATCACGTCGACAAACGGCGTGACGTTGATCTCACTCATCGCCGCCGCGCGACCGCGCCCGTGCCGCCTGCGCCCGCCCGACTTTTGAACCACACCACCCGCCATGCCTCAAGCGTCCAGCTGGCGCGACAGGATCGTGGCAAACTCGTCGGCAAAGGCTTCATAGCCGCCAAGAATCCGCTCTGAATCCGAATTCAGCTTGTTATAGAACACTACGGCCGGAATGGCCGCGACCAGCCCGATCCCGGTGGCCAGCAGCGCCTCGGCAATACCGGGCGCCACCACGGCCAGATTGGTGTTCTGGCTGATGGCAATCTGCTCAAACGCATGTTTGATGCCCCAGATCGTGCCGAACAGCCCGATGAACGGCGCGGTCGATCCGGTGGTGGCCAGAAACGACAGCCCCTTGGTCAGCCGCTCGCTCTCGCGCCCGATCGCCACATCCATCGCCCGGTCGATCCGCGCCTGTGCACCCGCGATCAGACCACCGTCCTGCCGGTGCGAACGGCGCCACTCCAGCATCCCCGAGGCAAAGATCTTCTCGGACGGCCCATCCGGCTGCGGCCCGATCTTCTCGAACAGCTCATCCAGCGGCTCGCCGGACCAGAACGAGCGGTCGAAAACACTGGCCTCCTTGCGGCTGGCACGGAACAGAATGTGCTTCTGTATGATGATCGCCCACGACCAGAATGACATCACCATCAGCCCGATCATCACGACCTGAACGGTAAACGTCGCCCGCGCGAAAAGCGCGAGCAAAGAGAAATCAATCTCCTGCGCAGCCGCAAGTGTATTCGTTTCCATATGCCTGCTCTTGTTATCGGTGCTCTGCGGCCCCTGTAGCGGACAACCTACATGGAATTGAAGCGGAATGCCAACACAACTGCGTCAGACGGCGCAATGTTGCTGAATCCGTAACGATTTGTGACGGGACAACCCGCACCCCTAATGTGGCACCGCGCCCAGTTGCAAACGCACCTGCAGTGGCAGCCGCGCCGGATGGCCGTCATCGGTCAGACACACCAGCGTCACCGTGGCGGCAAACAGCTTCTCGCCCTGACGGAAAACCTCCTGCTCCAGCACGATCCGCGCACCCGAGGTTGCAGAATTGCGGGTCTCGACCACCAATTCATCGTCAAACCTGGCCGGCCGCAGATAGTCGGCCTCCAGCCGCCGCACCGCAAAGACCACGCCCTGTTCGGCCCTCAGCCTTGTCTGATCGATCCCGAGGCCGCGCACCCACTCGCTGCGTGCCCGTTCGATGAATTTCAGATAATTGGCGTAATAGACGATCCCGGCAAGATCGGTGTCTTCGTAATAGACCCGCAGCGCAAACCGGTGCGTCACTCCACAACCATCCCGCTCAACGCGCCAGGCAGATGTGTCAGGTCGCCCCAGACCTTGATCCCGGCATCGTCATGCACCACCGCCAAGATCTCGCCTGTGCTGATCGAGATGGCAAATCCGCCCATCACATCGCCGCATTGGTGCGGCGCGCAACCGGTGCCGACGATCCAGTCACCGTCCCGCACCACCGGCTCTTCCACCACCAGATCATCCTGCAACCGCCGCAAACCATCGTTGCCTATCACCCCGACAAACTGCACCTGCCAGCTTTCATCCGCCAGAATTTCACTCGGGCCCTGCCCGATCCAGCGGGAAATCCCCTGCGCCATCAGCGGAGAGGCCAGAAATAGCGCCGCAACAAACACGATAAACCGCATCACCACACCTCGGATCACGCCATTTCAAATCAGCGGAACAAACGGAACCCCACAGCCTGCCAGAACCAGCAGCATCGCCACCAAATAGAAACGGATCACTGTGGCCTCCTGACCTTTGTCAAATCTAGTACGCTCACCCTGCCCTGCCAAGGCGCGTTCACGACAAATCCCGTGGTTTAAGACGGGCATAGAGCCGCAATGCATGGCTGGCATCCTGCGCCGCCGCCGGCATCACCGGATCATAGCCGGCGCGGATCACCCCGGCAATGTCGGGCCGCAAGATCACCAGCCCGTCCCGCCGGGTCAGTGGCGTGGTGTCGGCAAAGGCCGAGTCCGACCAGGTGCACATCATTTCTACCGCCTGACACAAAGCCAGATCTTCTGCCGCCAGCACCGTCAGCGCGGCATCCATCCGTACAAAGCTGAACACCGCCTTGATGGTGCCGTCAGGGTCAAAGCGGAACAGCCGGTATTGATTGGCACCCTCGCCCTCCAGCCGCTGGCACAGGGCAGCCAGATCCGGCACCATCTGGTGCAACCCGTCCAGCTGCGTCAACTCCGCCCAGTCGCGGAAGAAGAACAGCATCAGATTGGCGCCCAACTCCGGGTCGGTCTCGGCCATTCTGTGACCTGCCAACGTCACAACCGCCTCGATGGCACCCTTGACCACCGCCAGCGTCGCGTCATCCACCCCGAACACCACCGGCACGATCGGACGTCCCCAGCGGGCGAAGAGATATGTGCCGTCCCGACGGGTGAACAGGCTGGCTACCGAATCCGGCGTCACCTCAGTCACTTACGCTTGGGCCTGCAACTCGGCCAGAATCTCGGCGCTGTCGACGATCCGGGCAAAGGACATCATGTTGGCCAGCGACATTTCCAGCACATCGCCGGGCGACACCACCGCACCATCACGCCGGGTCCGTTGAAAGTTCACCAGCGCGTCGGCCACCACCCGGGTCTGAAACCCCAGATTGCCCGCCATCCGCGTCGTGCTTTCAACGCACATGTTCGCTTCGCCGCCGACCACCACCAGACTGTCAAATCCCCGGTCGCGCAGCAGCGCCTCCAGCCCGGTGTTGATGAAGCCCGACGAGCCGAGCTTCACCACCACAGGCTCTCCCACGGCCGGCTTCACCTCCGGCATGGCCACCGACAACGGATTGTCGGGGTGAAAACCATCCTCCGGATCGGTGCCATTGTGGTGAATGTGGACGACGGGCAACCCCGCCGCCCGGAATGCCGCCAACACCTTGCCCGCTGTGGCGGGCGCGTCCGGATTGGCCCACGGATAGCCCGCATCGCGGTCCGCCCGCATCGCCTCTTGCAGATCAATCACCAAAAGCGCCGTCTTGCCGTCCATCGCAACCCCCTCAGCCGCCGAGGAAATCGGTCTTGCCCACCTCGACCCCGTTCGAGCGCAGGATGTCATAGGCAGTGGTCATGTGGAAATAGAAGTTCGGAATGGCATAGCCCGCATAGTATTGCCCGCCCGGAAAAGTGAGGTCGCGTCCGCCCACCTTGATCGCCACCATGCGGCTTTCCGCGCCCTCGTAGGCGTCGGCCGGAATGCTGCTGATAAACGCGATGGTCTTGGCGATCCGCGCCTTCAACTCGGCCACCGTGGTTTCGGTGTCCTCAAAAGACGGCACGTCAACCCCCGCCAGCCGCGCCGACATGCCCTTGGCATGGTCAGTGGCAATCGCGATCTGGCGCCAGAACGGCAGCATGTCGGCGATCAGCCGCAGCTGCGGGATGACGTCCGGCTTCATCTTCTTGGCCTCGGCAAAGGCCTCGGCCTTGTCGAGGATCTTGGACAGGGCGGTAAGCGAATGGACGAGTGCGGGAACTGGCGATTGCATGAAAGCCTCCTGTTGGTTCGGCCCGGATGAAAGGCGGGTTTGGAAGCGAATTGCAAGCGGTGAATTGCAATCACTCAAGCATCGATCCCGACACTTTCGCGCAGCGGCACAGCCAGGGCGGTTGCCAGGGCTTGCGCCTCGGTCAACAGACCGTGCCGGTCATAGTCCGCCCGCGCCAGCACCAGCAGATGCGGCCGCATCCCGGTCACGCCCGGCGGAGCATGGCGCACCGACAGCTCGACCTGCCCCGACCCGCGGCCCGGCATCAACACCTCACGCGTGACCTCCAGCACATTGGCCCGCGGCACCAGCTGCAACAGGTCGCCCGCGACCGCCACCAGGCCCGCTGCCGCCAGACCATAGCCCGAAATCGGCAAGGTCCCGGCGGTGGCAGGCCAGCGGTGCCAAGGTCGCCCGACATGCCAGCCGTCGAAAAACGGCGCCATCGCGTCGCCCAACCGCCGATATGTCGCGACCGCCGCCAAGATGTCAGGGCCAGGTTGCGGCAACCAGCCGGGATGGACGCGCAGGCTGCATTCGTACCGCGCACCGGGGTCCGCCGCAAACCGCTGGTTCTGGCCGCGTCGGCGGTTCAGCAGCGGCGGAAACACCATGATCGCCACGCGCGCCATGCCGTAACGCCACTCCCGCGCCTTGGTGTTGGAACTCGCCGCATCCACACCCGGCCCCAGCATTGCCTGCAGCGTCCGCAACATGGTGGCATGGTTGCGATAGACCCGGCGGTCGATCAGCCAATCCACCAGGTGCCGACGGCTGCGAAATGCGGCTGCAATCTCATGCGGCGGCAGGGTTGGATCATCATCCTCGCGCAGTGGCACCGCAAACGGCGACAGCCCGCGGACCAGGGGCTTGCCCGGCATGGGGATGCTTGCCAGGCCCTTGGTCCAGCCGGGTTTCTGGCCATGCTGGGCCAGCAATTGCCCGACCGGCGTCCGAAACGGCAGCTCCAAATGATCCAGAACCGCCCAAAGCGCTGCCTCGGGCGGTGCGGTCACAATCCCAGACACCAGCGCATCACCGCCTTTTGCGCGTGCAGCCGGTTCTCCGCCTCGTCGAACACCACCGAATGCGGCCCGTCCATCACGGCAGAGGTTACCTCGTCATTGCGATGCGCCGGCAGGCAATGCATGAACAGGGCGTCCGGCTTGGCATGGACCATCAGCGCGTCGTTGACCTGATACGGTGACAACTGGTTGTGCCGCCGCTCCTTGGCGCTTTCGGGGTCGTGCATGCTGACCCAGGTGTCGGTGACCACCAGATCGGCCCCGCCGACGGCGCGAACCGGGTCGCGCTCGATGATGACCTTGCTGCCCTTGCCCCGCGCGAAACCGACGAACTTTTCTTCCGGGTCCAGCGTTTCCGGCCCGGTGAAAGTGAAGTCAAAACCGAATTGTCCCGCCGCATGCAGGAACGAGGCGCAGACATTGTTGCCGTCGCCGGCCCACACCACCTGCTTGCCGGTGATCGGGCCGCGATGCTCCTCATAGGTCATCACGTCCGCCATGATCTGGCAGGGATGGCTGCGGTTGGTCAGGCCGTTGATCACCGGCACCGTGGCATGTTCCGCCATCTCAAGCAGGGTCTGCTCTTCATAGGTCCGGATCATGATCAGATCGACATAGCGCGACAAAACCCGCGCCGTGTCGGCAATCGTCTCGCCATGGCCCAGCTGCATCTCCTTGCCTGACAGAACCATGGTCTGCCCGCCCATCTGCCGCACGCCAACGTCAAAGCTGACCCGTGTCCGGGTCGAGGGCTTTTCGAAGATCAGCGCCACCATGCGCCCCGCCAGCGGCTGCACGTCGTCCGGCTCGCCCTTGGGGCGGCCATGCCGCGCGGATTTCATCGCCAGACCCTGGTCGATCATCTGCCGCAAGTCGGCGGCTTCGGTTTTGTGTATGTCTAGAAAGTGTTTCATGTCAGTCTCTTGCAATGGGAGTACCGGGGACCAGCCCCCGGACCCCCGGGATATTTCAGCCAATATGCAGGGCTGGATCAAAGCGCATGACCAGCGTCATGTCGCCCTCAGCGTCGGGCCGCAGGGCCACGTCGCGAAATCCGGCTCGTCGGTAGGCGCGCACGGCGCGCTCGTTGTCGGGATCCGGGTCGATGACCACGGCAGCCGCGCCCTTGCCCAGCAACGCCTCGGCATAAAGCCGCAGCATGGCCGCACCGTGGCCCCGGTTCAGCATGTCCGGCGGACCTACGAAGCAGTCGACTGCGGCGGTGCCAGGTGCAAAATCGGCCAGATGCGGCGCGCCGGCGGGCCAGGCATGAACCGGATAGCTCTGGACATAGCCAAAAGCGCGCGCCTCAAAGGCCGCAATGGCCTGATCCATCAGCGGCTCGTCCAGATCGCCGGTCACCAGCGCCAATTGTTCGGCAGGATCGCCCCACCAGTCGCGCAGATGCGGTTCGGCCAGCCAGCCCGCCAGCAGTGGCAGATCGTCCCGCACCACCGCCCGCAAAGAGTAGGGGCTAGCCATGCGACACCGTGGTCGCCGCCCGGTCGATCCGGACCAGCGCCTCGGTCAAATCTGCGTCGGTTATGTTCAGCGCCGGCAACAGCCGGATCACATTGTCGGCGGCAGGCACCGTCAGGACATGCGCGGCATAGCCCGCCTTCACCACATCGGTATTGGCCGCCCGGCATTTCAGACCCAGGATCAGACCCTCACCGCGCACCGCCTCGAACACGTCAGGATGCGCCGCGACCAACCCTTCCAGCCCCTGCCGGAACCGCGCGCCCTTGGCCGCCACGGCGTCAAGAAACCCCGGTGCGGTGATGATGTCGACCACTTTTGAACCTACCGCACAAGCCAGCGGATTGCCCCCATAGGTCGAGCCATGCGACCCCGCCACCATGCCCTGCGCCGCATCCTCCGTGGCCAGCACCGCACCCAACGGAAAGCCGCCGCCGATGCCCTTGGCAACCATCATGATGTCCGGCGTCACCCCGGCCCATTCATGGGCGAACAGCTTGCCGGTCCGCCCCATGCCGCATTGCACTTCATCAAGGATCAGCAGAGTGCCGGTGCTGTCGCACAGATCACGCAAGCCCTTCAGGCATTGGTCCGGCACCACGCGGATGCCGCCTTCGCCTTGCACCGGCTCGATGATCACCGCACAGGTCTTGTCCGTGATCGCGGCCCGCAGCGCATCGTGATCACCCCATTTCAGATGGGCAAACCCCGGCATCAGCGGCCCGTAACCCTTGACCATCTTCTCGGACCCCGCCGCTGCGATGGCCCCGGTCGACCGGCCATGGAAAGAGCCTTCGAAGGCCACGATCTCCACCCGCTCTGCCGCACCCTTCACGTAATGATACTTGCGCGCCATCTTGATCGCCAGTTCCGCGGCCTCGGTGCCGGAATTGGTGAAGAATACCGTATCGGCAAAGGTCGCATCGACCAGCTTCTCGGCCAGACGCTCCTGCTCTGGAATGCGGTACAGGTTCGAAACATGCCACAGTTTGCCCGCCTGTTCGGTCAGCGTCGCCACCAGCTCCGGATTGGCATGACCCAGCGAATTCACCGCAATGCCCGCCCCCAGATCAAGGAAGCGCGAGCCGTCTTCGGCAGTCAGCCAGCTGCCCTCGCCTTTGACAAAGGCCATCGGCGCGCGGTTGTAAGTCGGCAATACGGCAGGGATCATGGCAAAGGTCCTTCAAGGAAGCCCAAGGGGTGCCAAAGACAGGCACAAAGGTCAACGCAATTTGGGAGTTTGGCCAAAACTACGCAAGTCCGGCCACAGCAGATCGGGCGCCTGCGCGGTCAGCGTCGGCGTCGGGGCAGTTGGAAGAGGCGGCTGCGCGAGATCATGGCGCCGCATAACACATCTCGAAATCGGGCACAACAGATTGGCCGGGTTAGTGGCCCGGGCTGGACGGACCCTGCAGTTCGGATCGCGAGCCTGCCCAAACCATTGGAAAACGCTGGTTGCGAAGTCAGCAATTTCCCATTGCCCCTGCCGGTCATCCGGCATTCCGAGGGTCTTGCTTCAGGCAGGCTATGTCCCGTCACCCCATCAACATGGGATGGATTTCGAACTGCCATCCTGCAAGGACCACGGACTCTGCCCACGCCCCGTCGCAGGGCGCGGGCTGAGTTGTCCAGCGGCGTTACTTGCCCAGCACCTTGATCCGACCTTCAACCGTTGGTTTCACGCTGCCCATCTTCTCGACATAGGCCATCACGTCATTGGCCACAAAGGCCCCGGCCCCGGTGTCGTTGATCATCTTGCCACCTCCCAGCGCGGTATAGCCATCACCGCCGCCCAGCATGTAATCGTTGGCTGCAACCTTGTAGAGCTTGTCCGCCTCCAAAGGCGCCCCACCCACCATCACCTCCGACACGCGACTGCCCGGTTCCGCCGTGGGATCATAGACCAGCGTCAGGCCGGACACCTGCGGAAAGCGGCCCGCGCCCTTTTCCACCTGACTGACGCCGTTCTCCAGCGCGGCCAGCAGCTGGCTGCCCGGGATCTCGGTCAATTGCGTGATGTTGCCGAACGGCAGTTCGGTCAGGATGTCGCGTCGGGTCAACTTGGTACCTGCATCATAGGTCCGGTCGGCGCGGATGCCGCCGCCATTCATGATTGCCACATCCGCGCCGGTCGCCGCTTTCATCGCATCGGCGATCAGATCGCCCATCGCGCTTTCCTCGGACCGCACCACATTGCGCCGGCTGTCCATCGCAGTCTCTGCCGTGCCGATTTCGACGTTCAGCGTGTCGTCAAGCTGCTTTTGATAGCCATCGACCAACGTCTGCGTCTCCGGGTCCGGCTCCACATTTGTCGTGTCGATGAAGCGGAAGTTCGGCACCCATTTCACCGATCTCTTGCCGTCCTTCTCGGTCACATCGACCATCAGGTCCAGCGGCGCCATGTACCGGGCGTCGATCGAGGTTTCGACATAGGCGGTGATCCCGTCATACGACGTGCCATAAGAATGGTCATCGCCCGACAGCACCACGTCAAACGCCTTGGAATGCACCAGCTTCAGGTCGTTGTAGATGTCGGTCTGCACGACTCCCACCACCAGATCGGCGCCATCTTCCCGCGCTTTCTTGGCTGCCGCGATCCCGCTTTCGACCGAACTGGTGAACACCAGATCCCCGGTCGAGGCAACCTCGGGCGAGGTGTCCTGCGCCACCGGCACCAGCGCAATCTTCAAGCCAGCCACCTCCTTGACCATCACCCCGTTCAGACCCGCAATCGCCGAGCCATCCTTGTTGGTGATGTTCACAGCGCCCCACGGGTATTTCGAGGCCTTCATCTTCTCGTAGAAATTGTCGGGCCCGAAGTCGAACTCATGATTGCCCGGCACCGCCAGGTCGAACGGCACCAGATTGGTCAACTCGATGGTGTTCTGCCCCTTGTCAAAGCCCGACAGCAGGCTGGGCGACAGCATATCGCCATCAAACAGATACAGTGTATTCGGGTTGGCCGCCTTCTCCGCCTTGGCCACCGCGTTCATCCGGGCAAAGCCGCCCTGCGTGCCGTTGCCGGCAAAGTTGTAGACATCGCCAACGCCCAGCAGCGTCAGCTTCACCTGATCGGCCATTGCTGGCAGGGCCAGCGCCGTTCCGAGCAATACGGCAAGCACCTTGGTTACGGTCATTTTGCGACTCCCTGTTGATTATGCAACCAGACTGGACTCAGTTGCTGCCCGGAGTCAAAGGTCTGAACCCAACAGTGTGATGACAGATTGACCCGTGCCTGCCGTTCAGGCATCACCCAACCAGTCCCGCCACAGGAGGCCAAGATGATCGTTGTCACCACCAATGACCTGCCCGGCTACAAGGTAACCGCCGTTCATGGCGTGGCGCGTGGCCTGACCGTGCGGTCGCGTTCGGCTCTGGGCAATATCGGCGGCTCTATTCAGGCGCTGTTCGGCGGCAATCTGTCGGTCTACACCAATCTGGCCGAAACCGCCCGGCAGGAAGCCTTTGACATCCTGGTCAGCCATGCCCTGGCGATGGGAGCCAATGCCATAATCGGCATGCGCTATGACGCCAATGAAATCATGGACGGCATCACCGAAGTGCTGGCTTATGGCACCGCCGTCACCGTGACGCAGGCCTGACATGCTGATCTACAAGATCTTCCGCCGCGCCGAATGGGTCGCTTTCCGCGATGCGGGTGAGACTCTGGGTGCCCCGATCGACCTGCAGGACGGCTATGTCCATTTCTCCACCGCCGCCCAGGTCGCCGAAACCGCCGCCAAATATTTTGCCACCGAAAGCGACCTTGTGTTGCTGGCGCTGGACAGCGACCGGCTTGGCCCAGCGCTGAAATGGGAACCATCGCGCGGCAACGCCCTGTTCCCCCATCTCTACCGCCCCTTGAAAGCCGCCGATGTCCTGTGGGACAAATCGCTGCCGCTCGGCCTCAGCGGCCATATCTTCCCCGAGGGCGTGTTTTGACCCTGACCGAACGCCTCGGCCTGACCCTGCTGCAACGCTTCGACCCTGAAACCGCCCACACCCTGTCGCTGCGCGCCCTGCAAGCGGGCCTCGTGCCCCTCAACGGCCCCTACACCTCCACCCGCCTGCAATGCAGCCTTGCCGGATTGCCCCTGTTGAACCCGGTTGGCCTTGCCGCCGGCTACGACAAGAATGCCACGGCCGTCGCCCCCCTGACCCGCGCCGGGTTCGGCTTCATCGAAGTCGGCGCTGCCACCCCCCGCCCGCAACCGGGCAACCCCAAACCCCGGCTGTTCCGCCTTACCGGAGACCGCGCCGCCATCAACCGCTTCGGTTTCAACAACGACGGCGCCGAAGCCATCGCCGCGCGCCTCGCCACCCGGACCGGGGGAGCCATCCCGGTCGGCCTCAACCTTGGCGCCAACAAGGACAGCGAGGACCGCGCCAAGGACTTCGCCCGCGTCCTCGCGCTCTGCGGCCCGCATGTCGATTTCGCCACCGTCAATGTCTCCTCGCCCAACACCGAAAAGCTGCGAGACCTGCAAGGCCGCGCCGCCCTGACCGCCCTCCTGGCAGGCGTTATGGAAACCTGCGCCAACCTGCGCCAACCCATCCCGATCTTTCTGAAAATCGCCCCCGACCTGACCGACCACGACCTTGGCGAAATCGCCGAAGTCGCGCGTTCTTCCGGCTTGTCAGCCATTATCGCGACCAACACGACGCTGGACCGCAACAGCTTGAAATCACCTCATGCTGGCGAGAAAGGCGGCCTCTCCGGCGCGCCACTGTTCGACAAGTCGACGCGCATCCTCGCCCGCCTGTCACAGTTGACCGAGGGCAGTATCCCCCTGATCGGCGTCGGCGGCATTGCCACCCCTGACCAGGCCTATCAAAAGATCCGCGCCGGGGCCTCGGCGGTGCAATTCTACACGGCCATGGTCTATCAGGGCCTGTCGCTCGCCACCGATCTGGCGCAGGGCCTCGACGACCTGCTTTCCCGCGACGGCCATGCCAATGTCAGCGCCGCTGTCGGAACGGGCCGCAGCGACTGGCTCTAGCAGCGGAACGAATTTCCCAACCGGGCGTTTCACCTGACACATGAAGGAAACAACCATGCGCCACCTCGCCGCCTGCCTTTTCGCCCTGCTGGCCACCAGCGCCACCGCCCAGACCCAGCCCGATTACAGCGACAACCGCTCCACACCAGCCGATGTGGTGACCTCGCTTTACAACGCCATCAACCGCCACGAATACCTGCGCGGCTACAGCTATTTCCGCGACGGTGCGATCCCTGACTTTCAGGCGTTCGAGACGGGGTATCAGGACACCGACCACGTCGACCTTCGCATGGGTGAGGTGACAGGCGACGGGGCTGCAGGCTCTTACCATTCGCAGGTCCCTGTCGCGATCCGCGCCGTGGACAGCGCGGGCAGGTCCACCGTCTATACCGGCTGCTACAGGCTGACCCAGGTTCAGCCCGCCATCCAGGAAGTGCCCCCCTTCCGTCCCATCCAGATCGACGAAGGTCACCTCGCGGTCAGCCGCCAGCCGTTTGAATCCGCGATGGGCCAGTGCAACTGACACCCCGGTCAAAAGGTTAAGATCAGCCTAACAGAAGAACCTAAACTATTGATATAAAAAGGGTTTAAAAAGTTTCCACGCGTGAAAATCCTAGAACGCCTTGAACGTCATCGTGGTCAGCGTCCGCACGATATCCGGAATGTCGAACAGCTTGCCCGCCAGATAATGCCCGACATCCGCGCCGTCCGGGATGTAGATCTTGGCAATCAGATCATATTCGCCGCTGGTCGAGAACAACTCGCTCACCACCTCGCGGTCATAGATCGCATCGGCCACCTCATAAGTCTTGCCGGGGGTGCAGCGAAACTGAACGAACACGCAAATCATCGGCGATCTCCCTTTGCGCCAACCCTAATCCTCAGCGCCCTGTTCCTGCAAGGCCAGCACCGGGCTCGCCGTCAAATCCTCGATCGTCAGCGCCTGTTTCGGCAGACCCAGCCGGTTCCTGACCACCCAATGCAACCGGGTCTGCGCCCGCGTGATCGCCACGTAAGCCAGCCGTTTCCACAGCGGCACCCCCGCCTCGGCCCGCCCGGACTGCGCCGCCGCATACAGATCCGGCGCGAAGACCTGCACGTCTTCCCACTGCGACCCCTGCGCCTTGTGGATCGTGACTGCCGCGCCATGCAGAAACGCCGCGCCCATCCTGGCGGCGCTGGGAATGAACGGCTCCTCTTCATCCGGCCGCTCGATCTTGATGATGCTGGCCGCCGACATCTGCGGATCTTCCGCCCCCACCACATGGATCCGCGCAAATCCATCGCGGCCGCCCGGTCCGAGATAGATCACCTGCGCGCCCTTGATCAGCCCGCGCGCCTCCAGATCGATCCGCTTCTTGCGGTGCTTCAGTGGCAGTTCGATGCCGTCGCAGATCAGCGGCTCGCCCGGCAGCAAGGCGTCCAGCGGCGCGCCATACGCCGCCCGGAACGCCGTGATCAGCTTGATCCGCGTCACATTGCGCCACACCAGCACTGGCGACCGCGCCATGAGATCGCTGTTCACCCGCTCCGCCCATATCACCCGGTCGTCCTGTTTCGACGCCGCAAGGACCATCGCCTCGAACTCCTGAAACCCCAGCCGCTCATCCGCCAAGGCATGGGCAAGGTCCAGGATCGGGTTGTCCTCGGTCTGGCGGTGGATTCGGTGCAGCACCAGCTTGCGGCTGTCGCCCATCTTGTCGAACACCATCTCACCCGACGCCCCCACAGGGGCAAGCTGCGCCGGATCGCCGAACAAAACCAAGGTCGGGAAAATCTCGCGCAGGTCATCAAGCTGCCGCTCATCCAGCATCGAGCTTTCGTCGACAAAACCCACATCCAGCGGCTCTTCCCGCCGCTTCCAGCCTGAGATGAAATCCGACCCGCGCAACCCCGCCGCAGCCAGGGCCCCGGGGATCGACGGCACCTGCTGGTAAAACGCATGAGCCCGGTCCAGCGCCTGCTCGGTCAACCCCTCGACCGCCGGGCGGGGGGCCTGCCCGGCCAGCCATTCGGCGATCTTCTCATATTGCGGGTCGTAGACCGGGGTGTAGAGGATGCGGTGAATGGTGGTTGCCGGAACCCCGCGCAACCGCAGCACCGAGGCCGCCTTGTTGGTCGGCGCCAGCACCGCCAGCGTACGGCGGTCCTTGCGTCGCCGCCCCTCAAAATCGGCCGAAACCACCTCCACCCCGGCCGCCTTCAGCGCCTGATACAGACTGGCCAGCAGCATGGTCTTGCCCGAGCCCGCCTTGCCCACCACAGCCAATACCGAGGCCCTGCCTTCGGCCCGCGGCGTCAACTGGCCCTCGGACAGATCGATCCCCATGCCGAACAACTCGGCCGTCACCCGATCATAAGCCTCGGCCTGATCGTCCGAAAATATTATCACGTCACTGCTCATGGCCAGACCTTATGCGAGCCACCGGTCGCTGGCCAGAGCCGCCCCGCGCCTTGCCTGGCTTCAACATTGCAGCCCAGCACCTGCCGTCCATTGCCGCAATTTCGGCACCTGCCGGAGGTCCACCAAGGGGCCATCCTCTTGCGGCCGTCGGGGCGCTAGGAAATCGCTGCAATTTCGCCAACTGCCGCAGGTTTCGGCAAAAAGGGCCCGTCCAGACGCTGCAAGATCGATGCCGCGTAGAAATCCAGCAGCGGCTGCGCCCCCACCTTGACCCGCAGATCATCGCCGACAATGCCGCGCGAGGTCAGCGCCGCCAGGGCCTCGCGCACCGTGGCCTCCATGCCCTCGGGCACCAGCTTCAAGACCGCACCGCGTTGTTCCAGGTCTTCGGCCAGCACTCGGCTGCGCGCCACCAAAGCAGCAATGTCCGGTGGGTGCGACAACAATGCCGCCGCGACAAGGGGCACCGGAATGACCGGTACCACCTGACCGATGGCCGCCATCAGATGCTGGCCCAATGCCGCTGTCGTGGCCCGCTCACCTGCCATGAACGCGGTCAGCGACACTGGCGCGCCAAAAGCAGCCGCCGCCGTGCCGTAACCCTTGAACCGCCGCACCGCGATCCGGCCCAGCACGCTCAACGTGCCCCACAAAATCGTCAGCGGTCGCGCCCGAAACCGCCGGGTGCCCTCACTGGCCGCCTGCAACAGAATACGGTCCTCCAGCACCCGGTCATAGGCTATCCCGACCGGCACGAACACCACATCGCGGCCACCGGGCTGATGGTCGGCGACGATATAGCTCAGCAACCCCAGCTTGGCCGCGCCGATCCGGCCATCCAGGCTCAACCCGCCCTCCGGGAATATCGCCTGCGTGATGCCCTCGGCGGTGGTCATCTGGACATAGCGCGCCAGCACCTTGCGGTACAAAGCG
>JBDTQR010000051.1:0-23435 GCA_039932095.1 bacterium
CGTTGTACGGTGGCAGCGGCGGCGATGTCCTGTTCGGCGACAGCGATCCCGACGCGCCGCCCTTTACCAAGGGCACCTACGGCAATGACTCCTGCATGGCGGGTCAGACCTTCATTGACGCACAGCAGTTTGGCCAAATGGCTGGTGAAGTTCGATACGATGCTGCAACCGGGCTTGTCAGCGGTGATCTGGATGGTGACGGCCATGCCGACTATAGCATCGAACTGCGGGGCTCTGTGGACCTGACCGGCGTCGATCTGATCCTGTGACTGGCCTCATGGCGACTGCCAGGCGTCATCCCTCTTCAAAGCTTGCGCACCTTCATCCGTGTTAACCGGTTGTCGCGGCGGCCGAGCACCTCAAACCGGTAGCCGTGAAAGCTGAAGGTCTGGCCTTCCGCCGGGATCATCTGCGCCTCATGGATCACCAGACCGGCGACGGTGTTGGCCTCATCATCCGGCAGGGTCCAGTCCGTCGCGCGGTTGAGGTCGCGGATCGTCATCGTGCCCTCGACCAGATAGCCGCCATCCTCGGCCTTTTTCAGGCTGTTGGCCGCGTCGACCACGTCGAATTCATCGGTGATTTCGCCGACGATTTCCTCAAGGATGTCTTCGAGGGTGATCAGGCCCTGCAGCGTGCCATATTCGTCAACCACCAGGGCGAAATGGGTACGGCGTTTGAGGAATTCGCGCATCTGTTCGTCAAGCGCGGTGGTGTCGGGGATGAAATAGGGTTTCATCGCGACCTTGACCACGTCCAGAGAGCCATGGCCATTGCCAAGACGCTCCAGCCGCGCCACCTCACGCAGCAGGTCTTTGGCATGGATCACGCCGAGGATGTTTTCGTCGCTGCCCCGGTAAAGCGGCAGGCGGCTGTGCGATGAGGCGAGGACCTTGGCGATCATCTCATCGGGTTCAAGATCGGCGTCAAGCATCTCCATTTCACGCCGGTGGCGCATGATTTCGTCGACGGTGCGGTCCGAGAGGTCAAGCGCACCAAGCAGGCGGTCGCGGTCCTCTTTCTCCACCGCGCCTTCGGAATGGCCAAGCGAGATGGCACCGAGAATTTCTTCGCGCAGGGCCAGGATATGTTTGCTGGGGTCGGCCCGGACACCAAACGGGCGCAGCAACAGGCGGACAAAGGCGCGGACCGTGGTGACAACCGGCGAGAACAGCAGGATCAATATCAGAATGATCGGGGCTACGCGGGCAGCAAAAGGTTCGGGGTTGATGATGGCGAGGGTCTTGGGCAACACCTCGCCGAAGACCAGCACCAGCACCGTGACGATGACGGTGGCGAAGGCAACGCCGTTGGAGCCGACAAGGTCGGTCAGCAGTGCGGTGACCAGCGAGGCGGACAGGATGTTGGCCACGTTGTTGCCCAGCAGCAGCGCGCCGATCATGCGTTCGCTGTCATCGGTGGCCCGCAGCGCCGCCGTGGCCCCGCGCGAGCCCTTGTCAGCCTGCGCCTTCAACTTGCCGCGTGAGGCGGCGGTCAGGGCGGTTTCGGAGCCAGAGAAGAAGGCGGAAATGAACAGCAGGGCGGCGACGGCAGCGATGGTAAGCCAGGTGGTCGCACTCAGGTAAGGCATAGGGTCCTCTTCAGGTCTTGCGGGCAAGGGGGTGGTGGGTCAGGACCAGCTGTTTCAGCTGATCCTCAAGCACATGGGTGTAAATCTCGGTGGTGGCGAGGTCGGCGTGGCCGAGCAGGGTCTGGATCACCCGCAGGTCGGCCCCGCCGGCCAACAGATGGGTGGCAAAGGCGTGGCGCAGGGTGTGGGGGGTGACCTTTGCTGGGTCAACCCCGCCCGCGGCGGCGATGTCCTTGATCAGCAGGTAGAAATGCTGACGGGTCAGGTGGCCAGCGGCGCCGGGGCCGGGAAACAGGAATTTGGACGGCGGTTTGCCGGATTTGCGTGCCGCTTCGTCATCGGTGTCGCGTTGGGCCAGCCATTGGATGATGGCAGCCTTGGCCGGGGCGGACAGCGGTACCATGCGTTCCTTGTCACCCTTGCCCTTGACGAGGATCATCCGGGGATCGCCGCGGACCGAGGCAATCGGCAGTTCGACCAGTTCCGAGACCCGCATGCCGGTGGCATAGAGCAACTCGACAAGGGTGCAGTTGCGGATGCGGTCACGTGCGCCTTTGCCAAACAGGCAGGCGGCGTCGAGAATTTTGGTGACTTCGTCTTCGCTGAGAGTTTGCGGCAAGTGGCGCGAGGCGCCGGGGCCGGTGATGCGGATGGCAGGGTTGTCGTCACGCCAGCCTTCTTCCTTGGCAAAGCGGTAGAGTTGCCGGATCGCCGACAGACGGCGGGCACGGGTGGCGGGGGCAAGCCCCTCGGCTTCACAGGCCACCAGATAGGTCTCGACATGGTCGCGGCTGGCGGTGGGGAAGCTTTGGCCATGGTCGGTCAGCCAATCGGCAAACGCCAGAAGGTCGCGGCCATAGGCCAGCTGGGTGTTGCGGGCGGCATCTTGTTCAGCGGCCTGGGCTTGCAGAAAGGTCGAAATCCAGAGCTGTGTATCAGGGGGCGGCTTTGGGTCAGCAGCCATTGGTCAACCGCGCCGGTCCAGCAGCATCAGTTCCAGCGCGGTGCGGCGGGCGGCATCCTCAAGCCCGATGTGACGCAAGACCGAAAGACCTTCGGTCACGCCGCGCATGTCACCCGAGGTGCCGTGTTCGATGCGCGACATGGCGAGCAGGATGACCTCGCCGATGCGGTTCTGGTCCAGCATCGCCTGAAAATCACTGGGGATGACCGGATCTGTGAAGGCAGAACTGATCGCGGCCGCCACCACATCAGGGGCGGGTTGGCCGTGCAAATCGCCTCTGGCCAAAGCGGCGAGAAATCCCTGTTGCGGGGTGGTGGGGACGTGCTTGGCTGAAAGGGCTTCATAGTCGGTTGACAGCAGGCCCATCTGGAACGCGATTTCGCCCGCATCACCAGTCAGTGGCATTGCGGCCAGCTTGTCGGCGTAAAGCATGGAAAGCGGCACTTCCAGTTCCGCGGCTTTCATTTCGACCCAGGCGGCGGGCAGGGCCTGATTGACGGCACGCAGATCGCCGGCCGAAACCGCGATGTCGAGTTTCTGAAACGCGGCGACGCGGTCCCATACCCCGCCCGAGGCGGCGGGCCGCTGGCTGGTGTAAAGGCCAAGAAGCACGTTCGGCTCCAACGCGCCAGCACGCGACAGCCGTTCAACCGCCTCCAGTTGCGCTTTCCAGCCGGCATTGTCGGACAGGTCGGCATAGCTGAAGGCAACAGGCAGGGTGCCGATCGGCATTGGCTCGCCAATCGCCTCGAACAGACGCAGGGTCAGGGGCGTTACCGGAGTGGGCAAAACCGGCGAAATGTCGGTCTCGTCAAGGTCGGGGTTCATGAAGCGTTCGAGAAGATCGCTGTCCTCGGTCGACAGTGTGCCGAGCGAACGGGCGGTGTCGAGCGTCAACCCGGCCGCGTCGAAATCCCCTGCACGGGCAAGGCAGAAGATCCGGGTCGGAATGGCGGGCGACAGGCCGGGGGCATCTTTCAGATAGTTGCAGGCGCGGTCTTCGTCGCCGATCAGCAGAGCCACGTCAAAATAGCGACGGAAAATCTCGGGCGAGGCGGTGGGGCCGGCGGCATCCAGCAAGGCGCGGGCCTGTTCAAGAGCCCCAATCGACAACAACTTGTCGATCCTGGCCAATAGCAGGGCCTGGCCCGCGCCGCTGTCTTCTGGCGGTTCCGATTCGGCCAGCAGCAGGGTCAAGAGCAGGCCCTGCAACGCGGGCAGGTCCTGCGGTGCCTCGGCGGCCAGCAGGGTTTCAATATCGGCGCTGCGGCCCAGACCCCACAGATTGCGCGGCATGCCGGTGACCTGAGATGGCAGCACGCCGACCGCGTCCAGCGATGACTGGCCAAGCACCGTCGTTGTGACACTGTCCGGCACCGCGCCGCCGGGAGTGGTGATGGCGGGTTCATTGATCCGGGGCAGCGACTGCGCGGCGGGCGTGACCAGCGACTTCGACAGCCAGTCAATCGCCGACAGAGGTGCCTCGGCCGCAACCGGCTGACCCAGGGCGCAGGTAACAAGAACCATCGCAAGTCGTCTGGCCGCGTCAGTCGGCATGTAATGTCACCGGTATTTTTACGTCCGCGTTTTGCGGCGCGAGGTCTGCCAGATAGGCATATCCTACCAGCCCGACAAATCCCAGTACCACAAGCACCAGTACTACCTTGATCAATCGCCCCATGCCTGTCGCCTTTCTGATTGGGCCGGTCCGTCCGGCCATTGCAGGTAATGCCCCTCACGGCGCAGCCTGATGCGAATATATATGGCAATTGCCGCGAGTTCACGCCATTCAGGGAAGAAAGATGCGGTTCCCGGCGGGCGAATGCCAAAATTCGCAGGGTCAGGGCGGTGCCGCTACGGAATGGGACCGGACCGGAACAGGATGCAACGGCTGAAAAAGACCGTCGTGATGGTGGGGATGATGGGGGCGGGCAAGACGGCCGTGGGAACGGCACTCGCCCGGCTGTTGGGCGTGGAGTTCCTTGATTCGGATGAAGAAATCGTCCGTGCCGCCGATCGCAGCATCGCGGAAATCTTTGAACGCGACGGAGAGCCGTTCTTCCGTGCCCGGGAGACCGAGGTGCTGGGGCGGCTGTTGCGCGGGACACCCTGTGTGCTGTCGACCGGGGGCGGGGCCTTTCTGTCTGCGACAAATCGCACCATGATCCATGACACCGGCATTTCGATCTGGTTGCGCGCCGATCTGGACCTGTTGTGGCACCGGGTGCGCCACAAGGCGACGCGGCCCTTGCTGCGTACGGCCAATCCCCGCGAAACCCTGCGGTCTTTGTACGACACCAGGGGGCCGGTGTACCAATTGGCCGACATGACGGTTGACTCGGTGGCCGATCTGCCTGTTGAAGCGATGGCGCAACGGGTGGCTGAGGCCCTTGTCACGCGACCCGATGTGCTGGAAAGGGCCTGAAATGATCAATGTGGTGCCGGTTGCGCTTGGTTCGCGCAGCTACGAAGTGCGGATAGGCACTGGGCTGATCGAGACGATTGGCGATCATATCTCGCCGTTGTTGCGTCGGCGCAAGGTGGCCGTGATAACCGATGAGACGGTGGCGGCCGAACATCTGATGCGGCTGGCCAAGTCGCTTGAGGCGGCGGGCATTGCCATGACTGCGCTTGCCTTGCCGCCAGGGGAAAGCACCAAGGGCTGGGATCAGTTCACGCGCTGTGTCGAATGGCTGCTGGAACAGAAGATCGAACGCCGCGATGTCGTGGTGGCGTTTGGCGGCGGCGTGGTCGGTGATCTGGTCGGCTTCGCTGCAGCCGTGCTGCGCCGCGGCGTTCGGTTTGTCCAAGTTCCGACAACTCTGTTGGCGCAGGTCGACAGCTCGGTGGGCGGCAAGACCGGGATCAATACGGCGCAGGGCAAGAATCTGGTGGGGGCGTTTCATCAGCCGTCCCTGGTGCTGGCCGACATCGGCGTGCTGGACACTTTGCCGCGCCGCGATGTGTTGGCGGGTTACGGCGAGGTGGTCAAATACGGGCTGCTCGGCGATGCGGGGTTCTTTGACTGGCTGGAAGATCAGGCGTGGCGGCTGGTCGACGGCGACCAGGTCGCCCGTTTGCAGGCCGTGACCCGGTCGGTCGAGATGAAGTCCGGGATCGTGTCACGCGATGAGACAGAGGAGGGAGAGCGGGCGCTGCTGAACCTCGGCCACACATTCTGTCATGCGCTGGAAAAGGCGACGGGCTATTCCGACCGGCTGCTGCATGGCGAGGGTGTGGCGATTGGCTGTGCCCTGGCGTTTGAATTGTCGCAACGCATGGGGCTTTGTTCACAAGAAGTGCCAAGCCGGGTCCGGGCCCATCTGAAGGCGCTTGGTACGAAAACTGACATTTCAGATATTTCGGGTGATTTGCCCGATGCTGCAGCAATGCTGCGCTTGATGGGACAGGACAAGAAGGTGGTCGACGGCAAGCTGCGCTTCATTCTGGCCCATGATATTGGCGATGCATTTGTCGCCGATGACGTGCCGAAAGATCTGGTGCTCGACCTGTTGACCGAGGCGCTTGCCGGGCGGCAGTAGTGCCATGTTTCACGCGACCGGTCCAAGGATAAGAGGCTATGGGATGACGTTGAGACAGCGGATCGGCGCGGTGCTGGAAGAGGGCATCATCTACCGGTTGGTGATCGGGGTGATTGTGGTCAACGCCATTCTGCTCGGCTTGGAAACCTCAGAGAGTGTGATGGCGCGGGCAGGGGTGTTGATCGACACGCTGGACAACCTGTGTCTGGCGATCTTTGTCATTGAACTTGTGCTGAAATTATACGCCCGGGGCTGGCGGTTCTTTCAGACCGGCTGGAACCTGTTCGATTTCGTGGTGATCGGGATTTCGCTGGTGCCGGGCGCACAATCGCTGTCGGTGCTCAGGGCGCTGCGCGTACTAAGGGTGCTCAGGGTGATTTCGGTGTCGCCCAGCTTGCGACGTGTGGTCGAGGGGCTGGTCACGGCCTTGCCGGGGATGGGCAGCGTGTTTCTGCTGATGGGGCTGATCTTTTACATCGCCTCGGTGATGGCGACCAAGTTGTTCGCGACGACATTTCCCGACTGGTTCGGCACCCTTGCACTGTCGGCCTATTCGCTGTTTCAGGTGATGACGCTGGAAAGCTGGTCGATGGGGATCGTGCGGCCGGTGATGGAGGTCTATCCCTACGCGTGGGCGTTCTTTGTGCCATTCATCATGGTGACCACCTTTACAGTGGTGAACCTGTTGGTCGGTCTGATCGTGTCTTCGATGCAATCGGCCCATCAGGATCAGGCGGAACACAAGGCCGAGGCAAACCGGCAGGAGCTGCTGACCCGTCTGGAACGCATCGAGCGGCTGCTGGCACAGCGGGAAACCCGCGATTAGTCAAATCAGCCCGTCGGTCGCGATATGCACGACGGCACCGCAATGTTTGCAATGCACCGCGTCGGGGTCATGCAGCGTCAGCCCACATTCTTTGCAACGGTAGCGCACCTTGCTGGGCCGGAACAGCACCTGCGCCAGCCGAAGAAACAGGGTGACACCGAAGATCATCACTCCGACCGATAGCATCCGGCCAGAGGTGCCTTCCAGCGTGATGTCGCCAAAGCCGGTGGTGGTCAGCGTGGTGACGGTGAAGTACAGCGCGTCGGCATAGTTGCGGATCTCGGGGTTGATGCCGTGCTGCGTGGCATAGATCAGTCCGGTCATCACGAAGATGAACACCAGCAGATTGGCGGCGGCGACCACCACCTCTTCATTGCGGCGAAAGAACTGGAAATCCTGCCGCAACTGGCTGATCAGCCGGTAGGTTCTGAGCAGGCGCAGTGTACGCAACACGCGCAGAAAACCGATGCCCTCACCGGCGATTGGCAAGAGGAATGACACGATGGCGGCAATGTCGGCCAGGGTTGCCGGGCTGATCAAATGCCGCAAACGGCTTTTGGCGGTGACCAGTCGGGCGATGAAGTCGGCAGCAATCCCCAGACCAAACACCGTGTCGAGGATTTCGATAACCAATGTGTGGTCGATAAACGAGGTGGCGACGACAAAGGCCACTGTCACCATGTCGAAAATCAGCAGACCATATCTAAAGCGTCTGCCACGTCTGGAGGAGCCGTCATAGAGTTCGGACAGCAGGCCTAGCCAGTTCCCAGTCGGTTTGCCTGATTTGGCGGCAGCACGGCTCATCCGCGGGTGGTCTTCATGGCGATGCCTTGGCGAGGGGTGACGGGCCAAAGCTTTGCTGAACCGGCACGTGAAGGAAAGCCTATTCGTGAGTGGTCACGAAGATCGGATCACCGGCGACGTTGTTTGCCGGCATTCAGGCCATCCAGAAACGCCTCCAGCACTGGCCCTAACGGTATGGAATTACGAGGCTCCGCGGCGATCATGCCGGGTCCCGCCCGGCGGGCGACGAGAAGAATGACGACGGTCGCGACCAGAATTATCGGAAAAACGATCAGGCTGGCGACGGGCTGCGACAGGGTTTCAACCAGTTTTAGCCAAAGGGCCACGCTCAGCAAAATTGAACCGGCAACAGCAAATGCCCCTCCGAAGAGGGACATTTCCTTAGGTGAAATCACAGCGGACTCAGTCGCCCGGCTGAAAGGCAGGCGCATGGATCAGCGCCGGCCGGACAGAACGCCGATCAGAAAACCGACCCCCGCCGCAACGGCGACAGCACTTGCCGGGTTCTTGCGGACGGTCGCTTCGGCCTGCGAATAGCCCCTGCCTGCCAGATCGCTGGCGGCGTCAAGCGAATGTGCGCCCTTTTGACGGAGGATCTCGGCGCCGGTGGATGCGGCAGCTGCAATGCCGGTGCGCTGCGCACGGGCGTAGTCCGACAACGCCGAGGTCAGCGATGCGATGTCCGATTTCAGCGATTGAACCTGCTTTTGCAGATCGACGCCGGCCATGGTCTCTTCGATTTCGGCCGTAATACTGCGTGCCATTGGAACATCCTTTCGAGTGGATTTGAGATCAGTTACCCAATAGAAACGCCGTGGCAGGCCAAAAGGTTCCGGTGAACTTCTCGAACCGGGTGACGACTCATTTAAAAAACCGATTGCAACATAGCCCGGAACCTTTCCGGTCAGCGGACGTTGTCTCGTCACAACATGCGGCATCGACCGCCTTCCAAATGACAGGAGATTCAAATGCTTGGTTGGGCACTCACCTTTTTCGTCGTGGCACTGATCGCCGCGGTCTTCGGATTTGGCGGCATTGCGACCGCTTCTGCCGGGATCGCGCAGATCCTGTTCTTCGTCTTCATCGCCCTGTTCGTGCTGGCGATGATCATGCGCGCGCTGTCCGGACGCCCCCCTGTCTGACACCGCGTGACTGGGCCCGGCGCCAAATCGGGCTGCCGGGTCCATTTTTCCACGAAACCCAAAGGAGACTGAAATGGCTGATGCATTGTCCGCCGTGGCCCGCCCGGTCGAGGTAAAGACTGGTGTGACGGGGCCCAAAATGGTTGCCAAGTCGCTGAGCGATGCCCTGTCGTCGACCTACAGCCTGCTGATCCGCACCCATGTTTACCATTGGAATGTGACCGGACCGACATTCTACGGCCTGCATCATTTGATGGATGAACAGTACAACGATCTATTCATCGCCACGGACGTGATGGCCGAGCGGATCCGGTCGCTGGGTCAGCTTGCCCCGCTGAACCTCAGCAACCTGATGGCCAAGGATGGCAAGGCCGGGCCGTCGCCAAGTCTGCCCGCCGAAGAGATGGTGGCGGATCTGATCGAACACCATGAGGTGCTTGCCAAGACCCTGCATACGCTGATCGACTTGGCGCAAGAGCACAAGGATCCGGTGACGGCGGACTTGGCCACCAAGCGGTCTGCCTTTCATGAACAGGCGGTCTGGATGTTGCGCGCGACGTTGAGCGACTGACACAGAAGTAACCAAGCGAAAAGCCCCGAAGAAATTCTCCGGGGCTTTTGGTCGGTTCAGCAGGGGATCAGGCGTGCAGGGTTTCCGTCGACGAAAAGAACATCGCCTGGCTTACGGCCGAACGGACCTGTTCCTCGTCATAGGGCTTGGTGATCACGAAAGCCGGTTCGGGGCGCTCGCCGGTCAACAGGCGTTCCGGGAAGGCGGTGATGAAGATCACCGGAATGTCGCCAGCAGCTTTCAGGATATCGTTGACGGCGTCGATGCCGGACGACCCATCGGCTAACTGGATGTCGGACAGGATCAGGTCGGGTCGTTCCTTGGCCGCAAGGTCCACGGCAGCTCTTTGGGTGGCGGCAACACCGATGATCTTGTGGCCGAAATCGGCGATCATCTGCTCCAGATCAAGCGCGATGATTGCTTCGTCCTCGATGATCAGCACGCGGCCGGAAACGCTTTCGGCCATTTCACGCATGGCGACGGATATCAAATGGTCAACCTCGTCCTCATCAACCGCCATGATCTTGGCAATTTCAGAAGTGGAGAAACCTTCCAGCGTTTTCAGAAGCAGCGCTTCCCGCGTGTTTGCCGTCAGACGCGCCAGATGCCGTTGGGCACGTTTGGCAATGCCAGTCTCGTCGCCGTCCATCGGATTGCCGGAACTTGACCAGATGCTGTGAAAGGCGTGAAACAACGCGGCCTTGTGCGACATGCCCATTTCGAACACCGAGCGGTCAAGGAGCAAAGCTTCTAGCGTGGCGGCCGCATATTTGTCGCCGGACCGCTGGTTGCCAGTCAAAGCCCGGGCGTACCGCCGCAAGTAGGGCAACAGCCTTGCCACTACCACAGACAGTTGCGTGAGCGCTGGATCGTTCGACATTCAAGACCTCATTCTTTTTTCGTTTCCTCGGGAACCAAACGCTGCTTCAATCGTTTTGTTCCGTAGGCAACAAGAGAATTCTATGTGCGAAAGCACCAACACCGCAGGCAAACGTGATGAAAGCTAAGACGAGCACAACGAGTTTGGAGGAGCAAGTTGTCGAAAATTTGCGCCGTGTCTATCAGGAAAAGGCGTCCGAAGCCGTGCCGGACCGCTTTCTTGAACTTCTCAAGCAACTGAAAAATCAGGAAAACCCTGATGCGCTCTCTTGATGATCAGGTAGCGTCCGATCCAAGGGACGAAATTGTGAAGTTCCTTGGGCCGATGCGTGCTTTCGCGCTGAGCCTGACGCGCAATGGCGCTTCGGCGGATGATCTGGTGCAGGACACCATTGTGAAAGCTTGGAAAAATTTTGGCAGTTTCACGCCCGGGACCAACCTGCAGGCCTGGCTTTTCACCATTTTGCGCAACACTTTCTATTCCGACCGCCGCAAATCGCGGTTCGAAGTCGAGGATGTGGACGGGATTTTTTCCGGGCAACTGTCCGAAAAGCCGGCGCATGATGGCAAGCTGGCGCTGAATGATTTCTTTGCCGCTTTCGTGAAATTGCCGGTTGATCAGCGTGAGGCCTTGGCCCTTGTCGGGGCCTCCGGCTATTCCTACGAAGAGGCGGCGGCGACCTGTGGCGTGGCTGTCGGAACGATCAAGAGCCGGCTGAACCGGGGCCGCAAGGCGCTGGTCGAGATGCTTCACCTGTCCGATGAGGATGCCTTGGAAATGACCGACAGTGTGACAACGTCGATTGTCAACACCAAGGCTTTCGCGGCGCGGACTGTTCGGTGACCCGGCGAAAGAGATTTTTTCTTCCGTCTGGCCTAGCCTTCAGGATTCCGACATTGCTGGGAATCGCGCTGTTTCCGATCGGGATCATCGCCGTCTACCAGACCGGCGCCATCGAGCAAGAGGCCCTGCTGCGGCAACAATCGTCGCTGCTGTCACTGACCTCCGAGGCGGCAGGCGGCGAGGAAAGCATGCTGCGCGCGGCTGACGGTGCCCTCTCTGCACTTGCGACCATGGTGCCGACATTGCAGTCCCAGCCTGACCGCTGCAGCAAGGTGTTTGTCGACTTCGTGGCCGCCAAGCCCGAGTTTTCCTTTGCCGGCTATGTCAATGCCAGTGGCCGGGTTGAATGTGCCTCCAGGGGTGTGGGTCATGACGTCAGCGACAGCGAAACCTTCCGGGAGATGCAGGCCAATCCGCACGCGCTGACTAATGTCAACCTGAACGCCCAGATCAGCCAGACCTCGGTCGTCATCATGGCAGAGCCGGTCGGCGATATCGGATTTGACGGCTATGTGCTGCTGTCACTTCCCCATACCAGGATCAACGATTCGCTGAGCGTCCCCGGCATCGACCATCCGCTTGACCTGATCCTGTTCAACCCGGACGGCGATGTGCTGTCGGCGCAGGGCGGGCTGGACGATGTGTGGAAACGTCTGCCCTCGACCATTTCGCTGAAGGATCTGGCGGATGGCAAGCGGCGGGCGTTTACAACTATGTCGGGCGACGGCAAGCAGCGGGTGTTTGCGGTGGTGCCGATCGTGGCGGGCGATGTCTATGCCATCGGCAACTGGTCGCGCGACGACCTTGCCGATCCCAACTGGCGGCTGCCGACACTACTGTTCCCGCTGTTGATGTGGTTCACCAGCTTTGCGGTCGCCTATCTTGCCGTCCACCGCATGGTGATCCGCCATATCAACCGGATCGTGTCGGAAATGCGGACCTTCATATCAACCCGCAGGGTGCGCGATCTCGACGAAAGGTCCGATATTTCAGACGAATTGCATGAGATTGACCGCGCGTGGCACGAACTGGCAGCAACCGTCGTACATGACGAGGCCGATTTGCAGCACACGATCAAGGAAAAGACCGTGCTGCTGAAAGAGGTCCATCACCGGGTCAAGAACAACCTTCAGCTGATCGCCTCGATCGTAAACCTGAAGGTGCGGCGGGCGGCGTCCAAAGAGGCCAAGACGGCGCTGCGCGAAGTGCAGATGCGGGTGATGACCATCGCAAACGTCCACAAGGCGCTTTATGAGGCGTCGCAGGATGGGCTGGTTCCGGCCGACGGCATGATCGAGGATGTCGTCAACAAGACCGTCAAGGGCGTTATCCCGCACAGTGATCAGGTCGATTTGCGCACCAGCTATCAGGCCTTTGCGCTTTATCCCGACCAAGCGATCCCGCTGTCGATGCTGGCCGCCGAAGCCGTTACCAACGCCTTGAAATTTGTCGGCAAGACCCCCGATGGCGCGACCGAGATTTGCGTCGATCTGGAGCGTATCGACGACACCCGCGCCCGGTTGACCGTCGTCAACACGATGGGCGAAGCAATTCACCGGTGGGAGGATGTGAAGGGCACCGGCCTTGGCACGGCCCTGATGCAGGCCTTTGCCCGCCAGACCTATGGCGAGTTGACCATCGAGGATATCGGTGATCAGCACCGGGTCAGTGTCGAGTTCGTCTTCCGGAAGTTCTCACCCGATCAGGTGGGCAATGTCGAGGTCGATCAATCGTCCTGATCAGGTCCGGCGTCAGGCCGGTATCACATAGAACGCCGCATAGCTGTAGGGGACAAGCCGGGGGAAGTAGAGCCCGCTGCGGTGGACCGAAAACCGGTACGGGATCAGGTTTACCCCATTCTTGGCAGCCCAATCTGTCGCTTCTCTGGTGCATTTGTTGACCACCTCGGTGTCCGTCCCGCCGCCGAGCGGACAGATCACCACGCCATTTTCCGACTGCCAGGTGGCGCGCGGCGGATAATAGTCAGGCAGTTGCCCGGGCAGGCCCGGCAAGACCTCGACCATGATCGGCGCCCGCCAGTAAAACGCCACCCGCGCCGCGTTCACATTGGCCGCGGCCCATGAGATCGGGCCGTCTTGCCCCATCGTCTCCCAATGCGCCGCGATCTCGGCCGCGGCCTCGGCTTCGGGGGTATACAGCTCACGAATTCCGCCGAAAGCCTCGGCCACAGTGTAGACCAGCGACAATGCGATCATTGCGGGCCAGATCCAGCGGAACCAGTGGATGAATTTCTTGCTGGCAGCCTCGACGGAACCTGGATCGGCGTTGCGGACCCACAGGATGGTGAAGGTGTAGCCAATCGGGATCGACCATGAGACCGACAGATGGACCAGACCGAGCACGCCAAACAGCAGCGACACGACATAGGGACCGACTGTCAGGTACCACAGCACGTCCTGAGCGTCGGTCCAGCGCCAGCAGTTCTTGACCCGTTGCAGCCACGGGCCACGGTAGAACAGTGTCAGAACGATGCTGAACGGCAGCAACCAGAACGATATCGGCGCGAAGGCAAAATCCAGCAATTGCAGGATGGCCAGACCGTGGCCCCGCTCATCGACATATTTAAAGGTCGCGAAGTCATGGTCGATCTGCCAGATCAGGAAGGGCAGGGTGAGCAGTGCAAACACCGCGACCCCGGTCCACGGCCCAAGGCGACGCCACAGCGGACGGATGCGTGGGGTGAAAGACGCGACGAGGATGCTGGCCAATGGCAGGGCCGAGTAATATTTGCCCTGAATGGCGAGGGCAGCAAACAGGCCAAAAGCGGCCCCCGCCAGAATGCCCTTGCGCGAGGTCGGGTGTTTCACGATCCACAAAAAGGCCCAGGCCGCCCAGGGCCAGGTCGCCAGGCAAATTGCATTCATGTTCAGCTTGTCGGCCAGCGTCAGATAGGGAAAAGCCAGAACGCTAAGTCCAAGCGCCGCCAATGCCTTGGTGTCCGACCCGAGGAATTGCCGGCCCAAGGCATAAATGCCCGCCAGACCGACCAGCAGTGTGACGGCAGCCAGACCATAGAAGGCGGCGGGGGTGCGGGGGAAGACATCGAACCAGAACTGCGTGGCCCAGGGCAGCAGTTGCGGATGTTTGTTTGTCCCCATCAGCAGATGCTGCGACCAGGCCCAGACCTCGGCCATGTCGCCCGCCTTGTCCAGAAACGGCTTGGCAATCAGGATCATCACATACCAGACGAGCGTGTGGACCGCGATGAAGGCCAGCGATCTCGGCGTGAAAGCGGTTTGATATGGCAAAGCGGTCCCCGCAAACTGGGTGGTACGGGGTCACCCCCGCAAGCCGGTCTTGAATGGCCTTTTGCGCGCGCCTTGGCAAGGTCCGCACCCTGCGCCCCGGATTTGCGATTTACTCAAACCGCCCGGGCTGTTACCGAAAACCCAACGACAGCCCGCGTGACCTGTCCTGAGGGGCTGAGGGAGACCTGCATGCCACGACAGACCTTGACGGTGATCATTCCGGTGCTGAACGAGGATCTGATGGTGGTCGCGCTTGAAGCGGCGCTGACCCCGGTACTGGACACGCTGGATCTGGACTGGTCGGTGGTGTTTGTCGACGATGGGTCGACCGATAAGACACTGGAGAAAATCCGCGCCATCAATCAGCGGGATGGCCGCTATCGGGCGATTTCATTCAGCCGTAACTTTGGCAAGGAACCAGCAATGGCTGCCGGACTGCAGATGGCAGACTCGGATGCCGTCGTGATCATGGACGCCGATCTGCAGCATCCGCCGTCCTATCTGCCCGAGTTCGTGGCGCGGTGGCGCGAGGGCAACAAACTGGTCTTTGGCCAACGCCTGCAGCGCGACGCCGATCCTCTGGCACGCCGGGTCTATTCCGCGATCTTCCACCGGGTCTATGGCTGGATGACAGGGGCACGGTTGCCCGAGGGTATCGTCGATTTCGTTCTGCTCGACCGGTCCTCGGTCAAGGCGCTGAACCAGCTGGAGGAACGTTCGCGTTTTACCAAGGGGCTGTTCACCTGGGTCGGGTTCAACACCGCCGTGGTGCCGTTTGCCTCGCCCGAACGGTTTGCCGGCAAGACCACGTTCAACACTTTGAAACTTCTGCGCTTTGCACTGGATGGGTTGGTCTCTTTCACCACTCTGCCGCTGCGGGTCTGGTCCTATGTCGGGGCGGTGGTGTCATTGGGATCGCTAGTCTATTCGGTGTATTTTGTCATCGCGACTTTGCTTTACAAGACGGATGTGCCGGGCTTTCCGTCGCTGTTGGTGTCGATCTACTTCTTTGCCGGCATTCAGCTTATTTCGCTCGGGGTGATTGGCGAATATGTCGGGCGGATCTTTGAAGAGGTAAAGCGGCGACCCCTCTATGTCGTGGCGGCGGAGGTCGGGATGCCGCAGGCCGGACCTGATGCCTGAACGCGGGCGGTTCATCCTGTGCGCCGACGATTACGGGCAAGACCCCGCGATCAGCGCGGGAATTGTCGAACTGGCCAAGGTCGGTCGGTTGTCGGCGACCAGTGCGATGACGACGACAGCCCGTTGGCCACAGGATGCTGTGGCGTTGCGGGCGCTCAGCGACGGGATTGCCGTCGGGCTGCATCTCAATCTGACCCATGGCACGGGGTTGGGACCGCTGGACAGTCTTACTGTGTCGCGGGCCTTGCCTGATGTCGGGCGGGTGATCGGGTTGGCGCTGCGGCGGCGGATCGACCGGACAGAACTGGCGGCCGAAATACACCGCCAACTTGATGCGTTTGAGGCGGCGATGGATATGCCGCCGGATCATCTCGACGGCCATCAGCATGTCCACGCCCTGCCGCAGATCCGCGGGGTGGTGATGGCCGTCTTGCGCGCACGCTATGGCGAGCGGATGATCCTGCTGCGCGATCCGGGGGATGGATTGGTGGCGATTCTCGGGCGCGGATCAGTGGCCAAGGCGTTGACTGTGGCAGCCCTGACCAAGGGATTTCGCACCCAGGCCGAGCAGGCAGGATTTCTGACCAATGCAGGGTTTTCCGGCTTCTCGCCGTTCGATGCACGGCCTTACGTGACAGAGTTCCGGTCCTTTCTGCGCCACGCCGGCAAGCGCCCGATGATCATGTGCCATCCGGGTCATGCCGCGGGCTCCGACGACCCGTTGACCGCACGCCGACCCCAAGAGTTGCGCTATCTTGCCGAAGCGGCGGATTTGCCGGACCTTGTTTGGCATCCCAAGCGCGGGGCGGATGGTCTGGTGGATTGGCCGTCATGAGCGTCACGCCAGAGGACAAGTGCGGATTGGCCCATGCGGCAGGTTTTGTGGCTTCGGGCGTCATGGCCTTTGCCACCGATGCCGTTGTGCTGCAAGGGCTGCTCTTTCTGACCTCCTGGTCGGCCCTGGTTTGTCGGTTGATCGCCATTCCCTGCGCGATGGTGGTGGGCTGGCAGATGCACCGGCGGCTGACCTTTGCCGTCAAGACCAAGGCCACATGGCGCGAATTCCGCGATTTTGCTGCGGTTGGCTGGGTGGCGGCGGCGCTGAACTATGGGGTCTTTGCCGGAGTGGTGATTGCCGTGCCGACGCTCTGGCCGCTGGTGGCACTCGTGATCAGCTCCGGTGTCGCGATGGTGTTTTCCTATCTCGGTTACCGGTTTCACGTGTTCAAGTAAGCTGGGTGGAGCGGGACTATTTTCGGGTTGGCCGAGAAATCGGACATATAACGGTGGTCGAAGCCGGGGTGTCATACTAGATTTGGCCGATGACACCGAACCGTGCCACTGGACCCATCCACGCCGAAGACATGATCGCCTGTCCGCAGTGCGACGTCTTGCATCGGCGCAAGCTGGTGGAAGAGGGGCATCGCGCGCGCTGTGCACGCTGCAAGACAATCTTGATGGCGCCCAGAACCGAATCCTACATTCAGACTATCAGCCTGTCGCTGGCCATTCTGATCCTGATGGTGGGCGCAGTGTTCTTTCCGTTTCTCGGGATCTCGGCCGCCGGGAATGCCAGTTCAACCGCGATCTATGAGGTGGCATTTGCCTTTTCCGACGGCATTCTGCTGCCATTGTCGATTGTCGTGCTGACCCTGATCCTGCTGGTCCCGCTGGTGCGGGCCATAGCGTTGATCTATGCGGTCTGGCCACTGGCCCACGGGCGGCGGCCTTATCCGAATTCGGCAGCGGCGCTGCGGTTGAGCGAGACCATTCAGCCATGGTCGATGGCCGAGGTCTTTGTGTTCGGCACCTCGGTGGCACTGGTGAAGATCGCCGGGCTGGCCACGGTCAGCCTCGGGCCGGGGTTCTGGGCGTTCTGTGCCCTGGTGCTGCTGATCACCCTTAACGATAACTCTTTGTGCAAATGGACCCTATGGCAGACGCTGGAAGACAAGCAGAATTCCTGACCGCGCGTGAGGCGCATCTGGTTGGCTGTCGGACTTGCGGCCGGGTCTGGCCGCTGGGCACGACGCTGTGCGGCCGGTGTGGGGCCAAGGTTCAAAGCCGCGAGACCGGCAGTCTGCAGCGGGTCTGGGCATGGTTGCTGGCTGGGCTGATCTGCTACATTCCGGCCAATCTTTATCCGATGCTGAACACCGACACCTTGCTGGAGCAAAGCCAGAACACCATCATCGGTGGCGCGGTCGATCTTTTGAAACATGGCAACTACGGCATCGCGATCATCGTGTTCGTCGCCAGCGTGGTCATTCCCATTGGCAAGTTCTTTGCCATCGCCTATCTGGCGATCCTGATCGCCAATCCACGCCGTCCGGGTGGGCGTCATCATCTGAAGATGTTGCATGTCGTCGAATTCATTGGCCGCTGGTCGATGGTGGACGTTTTTGTCGTGGCCATCCTGTCGGCTTTGGTTCAGTTGGGGACCGTGGCATCGATTCACCCCGGCCCCGCCGCCGCCTCATTTGCCTTGTCGGTTGCCTGCACCATGCTGGCCGCGCAAAGCTTCGACCCCCGCATGATCTGGAATGACAGGATAACCGCAACACCGTGAGCGATAGACCCGACCCCTCGGACCTGGCGACTGGCGAGAAGCCTGCGCCATTCTGGACCCGGCTTTCTGTGGTCTGGATCGTGCCGTTGCTGGCGCTGATCGTGTCGCTGGGCGTGGCGTGGCGCACATTCGAGGATCGCGGCATCTATATCCAGATCGTCTTTCCCGAGGTGGCGGGGGTCGAACTGGGCAAGACTGTCCTGAAATTCCGCGAAGTGACGGTGGGCAAGGTCGAGACCATCAACTTTACCAACGACCTCTCACAGGTTGTGGTCGGGGTGCGGGTCGACAATTCGGTCGCACCCTTCATCGATTCCGACGCCCAGTTCTGGCTGGTTCGGCCAGAGCTTACCACCAGCGGCATTTCGCGGCTGGACACCGTGCTGTCTGGCACATTCATCGAGGGGCTGTGGGACGCTGAGATCAAGTTTCCGGCCACCAATTTTGTGGCGTTGAAACAGGCACCGCTGTCGCGTGAGCCCGGATCCGGCACTTCGGTTACCTTGTCCAGCTCCGATGGCGGTTCGCTGGCCGAGGGCGCACCGGTGATCTACCGGGGTATCAAGGTCGGGCAATTGCGCAATTTGCGACTGAACGACAAGGGGCCGGGCGTCACCGTCGACGCTTTCATCAAATCACCATTCGACGAGCGGCTGACCACGGCCTCGGTGTTCTGGGACACTTCGGGCTTTTCAGTGTCGCTGGGCGCGCAGGGGTTGAAGCTGAACGTGCGGTCGCTGGCATCGCTGATCCAGGGCGGGGTGGAGTTCACCACGCTGGTGTCAGGCGGCAAGCCCGTCGAACCGGCGCAGGAGTTCCGGCTTTATGATGACGAAGCCTCGGCCCGGCAAAGCGTGTTCTCCAGTTCGGTCGCGATGCCAGTCGGTCTGTCGCTGCTGCTTGACGGCTCGATCCAGAATCTGAGCATCGGCACCCCGGTGCAGTATCGCGGATTGAGCGTGGGCGAGGTCACGGCACTTTCGATCAGGGCCCAGCCGACGCCCGGTGGACAGCAGGTGTTCCGCCAAGAAGTCGATTTCGCCGTCAACGGCGACCGCATGGGCCTGCCTGCCGGCCAGTCGCAGGATGATGTCCGGGCATTTCTCAAAGAACAGGTCAAGGAGGGTCTGCGCGCCAGAGTGTCCAGCACCGGCATTCTCGGCGGAGCCTTGCAGATCGAATTGATCTACCTGCCGGATGCACCGCCCGACACGTTGAACCTGTCGACCAAGCCCTATCCGGTGATGCCGACAGTCCCTTCCAAGATCACCGACTTCTCCAAAGCCACGGGCGATGTTCTGGGCCGCGTCCAGAAGTTGCCGATTGAAGAGGTCATGCAGTCGACGATCCGGCTGCTGGACAGCGCCAACCAGTTCATCGCCAAGGACGAAACCCAGCAAGCCCCCGAACAGGTGGTCGGCCTGCTGGGCGATCTGCGCGCCTATGTCGGCAAGCCGTCGACCCAGAAGGTGCCCGAGGATCTGTCTGCCTTGCTGACCGACTTGCGGACGCTGGTCGCCAAGGACGCCGTCCAGCAGGCGCCCGAGAAACTGACCAAACTTATCGACGACATCGACGCCTTCTTCAGCGCCGAAGGCACCCAAAAAGCCCCCGCTGCCTTGACCGCGCTGATCGGCGATCTGCGTGACTTCATGGCCAAGAGCGGCACCCAGAAGGCACCTGATGCCGTGGTGTCGTTGGTCGATGATCTGCGGGCTTTCCTTGCCAAGGACGGCACCCAGAAAGCGCCGGAAGAACTGACGGCGCTGTTGACCGAACTGCGCAACTTCGTCGCCTCGCCCGACCTGCAGGCTCTGCCGGGTACGCTGCGCGGCAGTCTCACCGATCTGCAAAGCTTGATGGCCGATCTGAACAAGGCCAATGTCATCACCCATGTCATCACCGCTTTCGACAATGTCAGCGAGGCCGCGACCTCGGTCACCGACGCAACCTCCGGTCTGCCGGCACTGGTCGATGCGGTCAGTACCATGGCAACCAAGGTCAACAGTCTGCCGCTTGACGCGTTCATCTCGTCTGCGAGCGAGACCGTCGATGCCATAGGTGCTTTCCTGCGGACCGATGGCATGCAGAACCTGCCGACATCTCTCGGCACCGCGCTCGACGCTTTGGCTGCAACGCTGAAAGACGTGCGTGATGGTGGGGCGGTGGCCAATCTGAACGCTGCCCTGCAATCGGCCAAGTCAGCGGCGGATGCTGTGGCCAAGGCGACCGACCAGGTACCCGACATCCTGACCAAAATCGACGACTTGATCGCGAATATCAACCGGACGGTCGCAGGCTATGGTTCCGGCTCGGCCTTTGGTCGTCAGGTCCAGGATGTTCTGCGTGAGGTGCAGCGCGCGGCAACCTCGATAGGCTCGTTGGCCAAAACCATTGAACGCAACCCGCAAGCCTTTATTCTTGGCCGATAGGACGAAGACATGACCCATTTCCGCGCTGCCATGCTTATTCTTTTCGTCGCGACCTCTGCCTGTTCCAAGGCGGAAAAGAACCAGCATTACCTGATCGACGCGCCGTCTGCCGCACGAACCCAGCCCAACTTGCTGGGCCGGGTGGCCGTGCATGATGTCAGCCTGCCGCAATATGCCTCGGGTCAGGAGATTTCCTATCAGACGGCTGACGGTTCGGTGCACAGCCGCCCGGATCAACTGTGGGCCGACGATCCGGTCCATGCGGTGACGCAATTTCTCGCCACCAAGATCACCCAGCTGAGTGGCGCCACGGCAATCGTCGAACCCTGGCCGTTCAACGATGGCCCCGATCGCCGGCTGGAGGTGCGGATCGAACGGATGCTCGCCAAGTCCGACGGCACGTTCCAGTTGACCGGTCAGTATTTCGTGACTTCCGCGCAGGGCGGTGGCGGCACGGCGCGGCGGTTTGATATTTCGGTTCCGGTCGCCGCCGAAGGTCCGGGTGCCGTGGCCGATGCGCAGTCGCAGGCGTTGTTGGTTCTGGCCGGGCAGATCGCGGCGTTGAAGGGCTAGGGTCCGACCGGCACACGTCCCGGAATTTGCACGGTTTTTCCGGGGTGCCATTGCAGAACCTCGGCCGCTCCATCGCAGCAACGTGTCTGGCAAATCTGTAGGAAAGCGCTTTATTCGCTTGGCCTTGCCCGGCGAATCCCGGTATTGTCGGCACGTCGGTTTTGGCGAGGTTCTTATGCAGACTTACGAATACAAGGTCGTCCCGTCGCCGCGCAAGGGCGAGAAATCGCGCGCGGCCAAGACCACACCGGAACGGTTTGCCCTGGCGCTGACCACGCTGATGAACAGCCTGGCCGGTGACGGTTGGGAATATCTGCGCGCCGATGCGTTGCCATGTGACGAGCGGGTCGGACTGACCGGCAGCAAGACGACGTTCCAGAACATGCTGATCTTTCGCCGTTTGCTGGTCGAGGTTGAAGACAGCGCACCGCTGTTGCTGGCCGAACCGAAATCCGTGCCGCAATTCGTGCCAACTCTCGGCTCGGCCGAAGCGCCGGTTGGTCCGTCGCCCGCCCTCGGGCCAGCGAATTCCAGCCTCGCCGCCGAGTGATCAGCCCGCCGCACGCAATGCCTCGGGCAGGGCGGCGGCAAAGGCATCCAGACTGGCGGCATCCCCAAGACTGACCCTGATGCAACGATCAAGCGGGGCGACGCCGGGCATCCGGACAAAGATGTCGCGGGCGATCAGTTCGCGCAACACGGCCCGGGCGTGGTTGCCGTCGCGGGTGCAATCCAACGTGACGAAATTCGTGGCCGACGGCAGGGCGATCAGGCCGTTGTCAGTCGCGATCCGTGTCAGTTGGGCGCGGGCCTCGGCGGCCTTGGTCTGGACCGCTCTCAGATAGTCCTGATCCTGCAGCGCCGCGAGCGCCCCCGCCTGAGCGATACGCCCCACCGCGAAATGGTTCCTGACCTTGTCGAACGCCTGCGCCAGATGTGGGGCCGTGATGGCGTAGCCGACCCTGAGGCCCGCCATGCCATAGGCCTTGGAAAACGTCCGGAAGCGGATCACGTTCGGGGTGGCGGGATCGATCTTGGGCGCGGTGCCGGGCGGGGCAAAGTCGATATAGGCTTCATCCAAGATCAGCAGGGTGGGTTCGGGCAAGATCGCGACCATAGCTTCGATCACGGTGCCAGGGTGATGGCTGCCCATCGGGTTGTCGGGGTTGGCGAGGTAGAGCAGTTTGGCCCGGCTCTGGGCGGCGAGGGCCAGCAGCGCGTCGGGGTCTTCGTGGTCGGCCTTGTAGGGCGCCCGGTGCAAGGTGCCGCCGTAACCGCTGACATGGAAGTTGAAGGTCGGGTAGGCACCGAGAGAGGTGGCGACTGGGTCACCGGGGGCGATGATCAGACGGGTCAGGTAGCCGAGCAAGGCGTCGATGCCTTCGCCTACCACGATGTTTTCCGGGCTGCAGCGATGGTGGGTCGCGAGGGCAGCTTTCAGGTCGTGGTTCTCGGGATCGCCGTATTTCCACACCTCGGAGGCCGCCGCTTTCATCGCCTGAATGGCGCGGGGAGACGGGCCGAAAAGGCTTTCATTCGCACCGAGTCTGGCTTTGAAGGCGCGGCCCTTGGCGCGTTCCTGCGTCTCGGGCCCGACGAAAGGGACGGTGGCGGGCAGGGAGGCGGCGAGTTCGGTGAGGATGGGGGCTTTCATGTGGCGAAATTGCCGGGGATTGACTGGGCTGGCAAGAGGCGGCGTGTCCAGATCCGGACAGAAATCAAAACCACATGAAATCAACGGGTTGGTTTCTGAAATTAAACGCTTTCATCAGAAATTCGACCTTCCACGACGCGTTGCGGTCAGCCAAGCACCTGGGACAGCAGCAGGAGAGCGCGGTCGCGGGCGGCTTTGCGCACCTTGTCGCGGCCGAGGGCACCGAATTCGATGGTTTCTGTCGTAGGTGAATGGCCCTTGTAGGCGAGGCCGAAACAGACCCGGCCCTCGGGCTTGAACTCGGACCCGCCGGGGCCGGCGATGCCGGTGATGGACACCGCGAGGATGGCCGTGGAGTGGGCCAACGCGCCGACTGCCATTTCGAGCGCGACCTCTTCGGACACGGCGCCATGGTCAGCCAAGGTTTCCGCAGACACGCCCAGCATCGCGATTTTGGCGTCATTGGAATAGGTGACGAAACCGCAAGCGAACACATCCGACGAGCCTGCCACATCGGTCAGCGCGGCCGCCACCATGCCGCCAGTGCAGCTTTCTGCAGTGGCGATGGTGATGCCCCAGTAGCGGGCTTTTTGCAGCAGATCGGATACGGTCATGGGATCAGGATCATCGGG
>JBDTQR010000052.1:0-23400 GCA_039932095.1 bacterium
CTACAATGTGGCGCAGAACTCACAAAACCTGGGTTTCGGCTACTCCAGCAATCCGCAGACGCCCGGCCTCTACACGATCTCGCTGTCGGCTTCCAATGGCGGGGGCGAGGTTGCCTCAACCTCGATCAACGTACGGGTTGTGCCGCTGCCCGCTGGTCTGCCGCTCTTGTTGGGGGCTTTCGGCGGTCTCGCCTTGCTGCGGCGCAAGCGGCGCCAGGTGGCCTAAGTCTTGGCCAGAATCCTGGCCGGACCCATCGGTCCTTCACTGCGCGAAGGGCGGGCAAACCCCGCCCTTTTCACGGACGTCTCGCCACAGCAAACCCGCGGCCGGCAGCCAGATCACCAAAGACCCTGATCAGGGCCGCCCCCCTGCGTGGATCACGTTCCCCCCTGCCCTTGCCGCCCACTTTGGGCTAGGCTGCGGACGGATCACCCACCGGATGCCCTATGGTCAGCCCCGCCCTTCTGCCCACAACCACTCTCTCACCCGAGGATGACGCCGCCCTGGGCGAGCTCTATCGTCGTGGCACCCCGCAGAACACCCTTCGGGCGTGGGAGCGCGATCTGGCCTATATCAGCGCCTGGAAAGCCGCACGTTTCGCCGCGAAACCGGTCTGGCCCGAAGAGGAGCAGGTCGCCCTGCGGTTCGTGCTCGACCATTCGGCCGATCTGACCGACCGGCCCGGTGCCGCCCAGGCTGCGGCGCTGGACCTGATCGCCCTTGGCCTGCGCCGCAGCCTCGCCTGCCCGGCCCCCGCGACGCTGGACCGCCGCATCGCCTCATGGCGGGCGTTTCACCGGATGCGCAACCTCGCCAGCCCGTTTACCGCGCCACTGGTCGCCGCTGCCCGCCAAAAAGCCCGCCGCGCCAATGCAAGGCCCCCTGCCCCGAAATCCGCCCGGCCGCTGACCCGCGACGTGCTGGAAGAGCTGCTCGCCACCTGTGACGACAGCCTGCGCGGGTTGCGCGACCGTGCCATCCTGATGCTGGGCTTTGGCTCGGGCGGGCGCAGGCGGTCCGAGATCACCGCGCTTTACCGCGACGACATCGGCACCGAGGATTTTGCCGCGAAGGGCCTGCTGTGGATCCGCCTGCTGACGACCAAGACCACCTCGCGCGCCGAGGCCCCGCGCCTGCCGCTGAAAGGCCGTGCCGCAAGGGCCGTGATGGGCTGGATCATCGAGGCCGGCATCGAGACCGGACCACTGTTCCGCCCGATCTCCAGATCCGGCCGCGCGCTGGACCGCGCCCTGGCCCCCGACGCCATCCGCGTCATCCTGCGCCACCGGCTTGGCCTCGCCGGCCACCCCGCCGACTACGCCACCCCGCACGGGTTGCGCGCCGGCTTCCTGACCCAGGCCGCGCTTGACGGCGCGCCCCTGGCGGCGGCAATGAAACTGTCGCTGCACCGCTCGGCCATTCAGGCGCAGAAATACTATGCCGATGTCGAGATCACCGACAACCCGGCGACGGATCTCTTGGGGTAGGTTTCGCGGCGAAACCACCCCAGCCACCGACGCCATGAAAAACGGGCAGCCTTTCGGCCGCCCGTCATGGTCTTCGCCCGTCAGCCAAGCTCAGGCCCGGTTACGACGCTTGCGCCGCAAGGCACCAAGCGCGCCCAGCCCCGCCAGCAAGAGCGGAGCGCCCGCCGGAAGCGGGATCGCGGAAATCCGAACGTTATCCAGCGCCGGGCCATAGGGACCTTCAACCTGCGATGTGAAAATCAGGTTGGTCGTGGTTCCCGCTGCCCAAAAATCCAAGGAATAGGTCTTCCAGGTCAGGTTCGGAATCGGCGTCACCGACGATGAAATCTGAATTTCAGCATTCTCGCCGACCCCACCCCGGGTTATCTTGAGATCGGGGCCCCCGTCAGTGTTGCCCGACAGATCGAAATACAGCCGATACATCTGCCCGACGACCATGTCGGTAATCTGGGTGTAAAGCGATGCTCCAGGACCATCGCCGTTCAGATCGATGCTACGATTGCCATCCGAGGCATTCCAGTAGCTTCCGATGTAGTCGATCGTTCCGCCGCCGCCGCCGCCATAGATCGACCAGCCGGTGATAGCGCTCGACCCTTCGCCGAGCGTCGTGAAAACACCCGGATTTGTACCATCCTCAAAACTGCCGTTGACGATGGTAGCGGCCTGCGCTCCACCGGCGACCAAGGCGAAAATGGCGGAAAGGATTAAATTTCGACTCATGTTTTCTACCTTCTAACGACTAACAACTTTCTTATAGTAACGGCTTATTGATACCCGTGCCATCTTATTTTTGCCCAGTTTTCGCCATATTGCGCGAGATTTACACTCTTAGGTTGATCTATAATTCGGTTATAAATCTGCGGTTTAGCAATCAGCTGCTGCCTGCCGCCCCCGAAGCTATGGCGCACCCCATATCGGCAACGCTGATGGCGAGGTGTCGCGGCGGGGCAAAAGCCCTTAATTCCCTACAGCAGCGTCACATCATAGCGCACAAACACCTGATCCGATCTTCTTCTCCGGTCGCGGCGCCACGATCCGCGCCACCGGACGGCCATAGCGGGTCAACTCCACCTCTTGCCCCGCCTCGGCCCGGCGGATGATCTCGGCGAACCGGGCCTTGGCTTCAGCTCAAGATACCGGACCGCACAAGCATCGCGAAGGTTTCGCCGCGAAACCCTCCCTGAAACCCCCTGGCCTTTCCCTTTGCCAACCTGTCCCATGTGCGGTAGTTTTGACCATAATGGCCAAACTACCGCACATAGCATAAAACGTGGCCCGAGGCAGAGACATGAGCAAAAAGCCCGACACCGTCCCCCCCATGCCCTATCACAACCTCGACCCGGCGCGGGCCGCAGCGAAACTGGGGCCGCAGGTCGATACCACGCGGTTTGCCAAGGCCGCGGCGTTTTGTGGCAAGGGGCGCGATGATCTGGCCAAACGCGGCTATGCGCCCGATGGCAAGAAACGGCTCAGGCGGTTTTCGATCTGGGAGATCACCAAATACCTGATCCCGGTCGCCCCGGCCCATCTGCGCCGGGTGCTGCGCGCCAACAACACCCTGCCGCAGGGTGAGGGTGAGGCGGGGGCCAAGTGGTTCACGCTGGAAGAGGTGCTGGCCTTGCGGGCCCATTTTGCGGCGGAAGGCTCGGCCGCCAAAGAGTACCTGCCCTACCGGCCCGAAGGCCTGCCCGCCAAGATCGTCGCCGTCGCCAATTTCAAGGGTGGCTCGGGCAAGACCACGACCTGCGCCCATCTCGCCATGGCGGCGGCGCTGGACGGCTACAAGGTGCTGGTCATCGACATGGACAGCCAGGGCTCGATGACCTCGATCCTGGGCGGTCAGGTCGAGGATGAATGGCAGACCGTGTTCCCGCTGATCGCCAAGGATTACGCCCGCGCCCTGCAGGCCGAAAACCGGGTTCGGGCGGCGGGTGGCCATCCGACCATACCGCTGGATGAGACTCTGCGCGCGGCGTTAGACACCAATTCCAAGGATCTGATCCAGAAAACCCATTGGCCGAACATCGACCTGATCGGCGCGCAGCTGAACCTCTATTGGGCCGAGTTTCAGATCCCGGTCTGGCGCATGAGCCTCCGGTCCTGGCCGCTGTGGGATGCCTTGGGGAACTTTCTGACCCATGAGGGCATTCTGGACCAGTATGACATCGTGTTTCTCGACACCCCGCCGGCGCTCGGCTATCTCACCATAAATTCACTGTCGGCGGCGGATATTCTGCTGGTGCCACTGGGCGCGTCGTTTCTGGAGTTTGACAGCACGGGCCGTTTTTTCGACATGCTCCACGCCACATTCGCCAGCATCGAGGACGGCGAAAACTCGCAGCGCCGGGCTTTGGGGCTGGATGAGATCAAGTTTGAATGGGACGTGGTCCGTGCCATAATCACGCGGTTCGATGCCGGCCAGCAGACTGACCTCGCCAATGTCATCCAGGCCTATTTCGGCGACTTCATGAACACCTATCGGCAGGATTTCACCGCCTTGGTCGGGCAGGCGGGCGAGCAGGTCAACGGGATCTATGAGGCCGATTACCGCGACTTCAACCGCGACACCTATCTGCGCGGCCGCGAGGCGTTTGACCGGACCTATGCCGAGTTCAAGGAATTGCTGATCGGCGCCTGGTGGCGCGACGCACAACTGAAAGGGGCCGACCATGGCAAAGCGCAGACGGCTTGAGGCCCCGGACGCCGGGGAACTGGCGGATCTGGAGGCAGGTTTCGCGGCGAAACCTGCACCGGACCGCACCGGATTTGGCGCACCGATCGCCCAGATCGCCGGCGAAATCGCTCGGGCGGCAGAGCCGCTGGATGTGGAAAAAAGGGTCTCTATGGCCCGTGATAGTGTCGATGCCGAGGCGTGGCGGGCGGCCAACAGTCAGGGCAGGGTGATCAGCGACCTGCCGCTCGACCGGATCGACATCGATTACATGATGCGCGACCGGATCGTGGTGGAAGCCTCGGAGCTGGAAGAGTTGAAAAGCTCGATCCTTGCCCATGGGCTGCGGCTGCCGATCGAGGTGATTTCGCAGGACGACGGGCGCTATGGGCTGGTGTCGGGCTGGCGGCGGGTCACCGTGCTGCGGCAGTTGCAGGCGGAAGACCCGACCCATGCCACGATCAAGGCGATCATCCGGCCGCCCTATGAAGCGGCGGAGCTTTATACCGCGATGGTCGAGGAGAACGAACTGCGCTCGCAGGTCTCGCCCTATGAACGCGGCCGGATTGCGGTGGTGGCGACCAATCTCGGGGCATTTCCCGACACTGAGGCGGCGATAGAGACGATTTTTGCTGCCGCTTCCAAGGCCAAGCGGTCGAAGATTCGCAGCTTTGCCCATGTCCATGACGAGTTGGGCGACATGCTGCAATTTCCGACCGACCTGTCGGAACGCAACGGGCTGCGGCTGGCCTATGCGCTGCGCGAGGGCTTTGGCAACGAGATGCGGGCGGCGCTGCAGGGTTCGCCCCGGGGTGGTCCGGCATTGGAATGGGCGCTGTTAGAGCCGGTTGTTGCGGCGGCCGAAGCGGTGGAGCGCAGCCCGGATCGCGGCGGCCGGCCCAAGGCGCGCTTTGCCAAGCCGAGCGGGCGGCCCGAGAGTCTGGCCAATGGCGTCAGCATGGAGCGGGTGCTGCATGAGGACGGCTATTCGATCCGGCTACGCGGCAGCGTGGTCGATGTCACCATGGTCGATCTGCTGATGGACCAGTTGCGCCGCTGGCTGAGCAAGCTGGAGCGCTGAGGTTTCGCGGCGAAACCTCTCAGGTGGTTTCGGCCCACAGCGCCGCCAGAGCCTCGGCCACGCCGCGCCACGCGGCATCGCAGGCCTCGCGCTGCGGGGCATAGGCGAGGCGGCCAAGGCTGCGGTAGTCGAGGTCGTAGAATTGCGCCACCCGGGCCTCGGCCACGGCGGCGATCTCGGGCAGGGCGGTCGGCAACATGGCATCCCCCAGTTTCGCGGCGAAACCTGCCAGCAGCCTGGCGGCATCGGGACCGGCGCGGTTGGGCAGCACCCAGAGCCGCTGCCAGGTCTGGCCGGGCTGGGTGGCCTGACCGAGGGCGCGGGCGGTCTGCCGGGCCTGGGCGTCGATCTGACCGGTGGCATCCGCCAGAGCCTGCAGACCGGTCGCCATCCGGGTGAGGCCGTGGTCGCGCAGGGGCAGGGGGGCGAGCAACACCTCCGCCGAGGTCAGGAGCGACAGGGCGAGGGGGCCGAGGCCGCGCGGGGTGTCGCACAGGATCAGGTCATAGCGCTGCCCTGTGCCGTCTTCATCCAGAGCCTGCGCCAGAGCCCGGCCGGGGTGCCAGGAGCGTGAGGCCTGCTGCCAGGCGGCAATCTGCAGATCGGCCTGCAGCAGGGCAGGGGCGGCCGGCAGCACATCGAGACCGGGCCAGCGGCTGGGCCGGATCAGGTCGGCGGTCGTCAGGGTCAGGGCCGCATTCAACACCTCATCCATCGGTTGCGGCGCCTCTCCCCGGTCGAGCCGTGCTTCATTCAGCCGCCGCAGATGGCGGGCCGCGGACCGCGCGATCAGGGACAGGACGCCCTGCGCTGTAGGCCGGTCCTCGACGGGCCCGGGCAAGGCGTGGCCCAGGGTGCCGGCAGGATCGCCGTCAATCACCAGGATCCGGTAACCTGACAGTGCGGCGGCGGTTGCCAGATGCAACAGGGCGGTGCTGCGGCCCATGGCACCCAGCGGCCCGGTCAGGGCGATCAGCGGGGCCTTGGCGGTTGCGGGGCGGGGCGGCAGATAGCGGGCCTTGCGGGGCCCTTGGGCGAAATGGCTGCGCAGGGGGGTCAGGTCGGCTTGGCTGAACCAGCGGGTGCCACCCTCGGCCCCGGCGCTGCCTTGTGGCAGGGTGGGATCGGCGGCCAGAACCCGGCGCAGATGTTCAGGCGCCATCGGCAGAATCCACGAGGTGATTTCCCAGATCGAAATCTGGCGCGGCGGCAGGGGGGCATCGGGGGCCGGTTCGGCACAGGCGGCGCGTTGGGCAAGTTCGGTGGGGGTCAAAATGGCCTCCTAAAGGGTTTGGCAGGTATATCACGAAAAAATATCGTGATCATGTAAAAAACATGATCTTTCGGATTTAGAGGATGTCGGGTGGCAACTCTGCCTGTTCTCAGCCCTTTTTCGCGGCAAGAGGTGCAGGTTCGACTGGTCTGAGCGTGAGTCTGTGGTTATGAATATGTTATTTAGTAGTTACGGAAGGCAAGCGGCGTTGAAAAGCTTCGATTCCCGCTGTGGTTTCAGACGGTTGCGGGTGGTGCCGCAAGCAGGGGTGACTCTGAAACCCCGATCTGGCGACTCTGAAACCCCGTGGCAGTGATTCCGAAACCCCGACGGACCGGGCCGGATCGGGGTCGGTCCTGTGCTGGAGCAGATGGCGGCTCAGACGGGGCAGGGCAGGCTGGACGGTGTCTGTGGATAACTTTAGGGTGGGTGTCAATGAAACCCCGAATCGTGGGGCAAGCGTGCGGGGGCCGCAACCGGGCGAAATGACCCGGGGTTCCTGAGAAAAGCACGGGCAGAGCAGGGGCATGAGACAGGCATGGCGGTAGCGTCCGGGTCGGGGATTTCTGGGGTGGCGGCGGCGCGGTTGCCGGCCTTGCCGCCGGATTTCTTCAGTTGCGATGTGTTCGACGCCCTGCCCAAGGCCGATCTGGCGAGCATGGAGCATCCGCTGTTCTCGCTGGCGACCCGGCCGGATCTGGCGATCCTGCGCTATGCCCATAACGGGGTCGAGATCGAGGTGACGCCCTCGGTCAAGGGCCGCGCCACGATCCATGACAAGGACATATTGATCTATTGCACCAGCCAGATCATGGCGGCGCTGAATGCCGACCGGCCGGTGTCGCGCCATGTGCAATTGCGCGCCCATGACCTGCTGCAGGCCACCAACCGCGAGACCAGTGGCGATGCCTACCGCCGCCTGCGCGAGGCGTTCGAGCGGCTGGCGGGCACCAGGATCACCACCAATCTGGTGCTGGGCGCGCAGGAGGTGACGCGGGGTTTCGGGTTGATCGAAGAGTGGGAGATCGTCCGCAAGACCCGGGGTGGCCGGATGGTGCAGGTCAAGGTGACGCTCAGCGAATGGCTCTATTCGGCCATTCTGGCCAAATCGGTGCTGACGCTGAACCGCGGCTATTTCCAGTTGCGAAGGCCACTGGAGCGCCGGTTGTATGAACTGGCCCGCAAGCATTGTGGCCGCCAGCCGGAATGGCGGATCTCGCTGGAGGTGTTGCAGAAGAAGGCCGGCTCCAACAGCCCGCGCCGGGTGTTCCGCGCCATGCTGCGCGATGTGATCGACAGCGGCAATATCCCCGATTACGTGCTGACGCTGGATGACGGCGATCTGTTGTGGGTGACGCCGCAGGCCGTGGTGGTGGAGCCGGTGCTGCCCGGGGCAGGGCTTGGCCCGCTGTCTGAGGTGACGCTGGAGCGCGCGCGCAGTCTGGCCACCGGCTGGGACATCCATGCGCTGGAGGCCGAATGGCGCGGGGTCTGGCAACGGTCGGGCCGGCCAAGGCTGCGCGCGCCGGACAAGGCGTTTCTGGGCTGGCTGGCCAAGCGGCTGGCAAGCTGACGCAAAAGGCCCCCGCGAACGGAGGCCTGTGCAACGTGCCGGACCTGGGAGGTTCAGGCCTTGCGGGCCTTGCGACGGCGCAGGGCCGCCAAGCCACCCAGACCGCTGATCAGCAGGACAGCGCCCGCCGGCAGCGGCACGGCGGCTGCGGTGACGAGGTTCTGGCTGGTATGCGGGTCGGACTGCAACCAGGTCAGGGCATATTTCTGGGTGACCGGGCCATTCAGATGGTCGAGCAGGCTCTGGCCCACCGAGATGGCATGAAGGCCTGAGGTCTGGGTGACATGAAAATTGCCGCTTGTCAGAAGGAAAGTCGAGGCGTTCTCGTACATCAGTTCCCAGAGCGCCAGCTGGAAGCCGGCGGAATTTTTGTTGACGCTGAGGTCCAGACCTTTGAAACCAGTGTCGAAGAGCTTCTGGATATTGCTCTGCTGCGTGGATGTCATGGCGGTCTGGAAGGGCGTCGTCGTGATGAAGTAGCTCGATGATTTCTGCATGGTGGTGACGATGTCGAGACACCAGGCGGTGAAGTTCTCGTTGCCGGCGCCATGCAGCGGGCCGGTCATGGCAAGGCCGCCGGCCAATGTGCTTGTCGAAACGGCAGGGCTGCCGCTGTAGATATGGGCAACTTCGGACCCGTTGCCGCCGAAATAATTGCTCGCGGTGGTGAAGGTCGCGGCCCCCGCCACGAGCGGTACCAAGGTTAACACACTGGCCACAATTCCGGACTTCAAAAAGGCTTTCAACATCATGATTTCATAGCTCCACACTCATACTGGCCGCGCAATACTGGCCCCACGCCAACAATCCGCCTTAATTTAGCCGCAGTTCTGGAAAGTCGGCAGAAGAATCTGCGCATATCGAAAAAATACATGTTGTGGTTGTGTCCCGTGGCAGGACCGTATCCAGTGCTGCGGGTGCGGCAGAGATTGGCGCCGGGTCGGCAACAGTTGGCCGGGCCGGCGGGGCAAATTTGCGGACCAGATTGCGCCCCAGTGGCGAATCACAGAGTGTTGCTGACCAAGGGAAAGGTGCCTTCGCGGAGATATCTTTTAAAGTGTATCTTTATAGATATAATACCGCTAAGGTTGTATTGCGCCTCTTGCTCCGGCCGTCAAAGACCCGCCGTCGCAGTTTTGAATGCGCATCGTACACGGGGCGGCCCCGATCCCGGGGCCGTTCTGACATGACCACAAGGAGCCGGCAGGATGATCCGTTCTGTGACATTCGGGGTGTTGTGCGGGGCCACGGCCGCCGCCTGTGCCCTGGGCGTGGGGGCGAATGGTCTGACGGCCTTTGCCGTCTATAGCGCCACGGGAAGTCTGGGGCTGCTGGCGATGGCTCTGATGGACATTATATCGTCCTGAAGCGGTTCGTACCCGCCCCGCTCGTACCCGCCGGGCTCACCACGGCATAGCCCCGCCGCCGTTTGATCCGCTGCAGCCGGTCTTGCGCCATGGCGGCGGTCGGCAGATCGGCAAAGGTCTCTGCCAGGCACTGTCCTGTGGTGCCGATCCGTCCCCATTGCCGCAGCACCGCAACTTCGCCAAACAGCGTGGGCTGCAGGCTGATGCCATAGAACCGCGCCATGTTCTGGCTGGCATCCACACGGGTCAGATGAACGGGATCGGGCAAGGCGGGCTGCATGGTCCGAGTATCCCGGACCGGGGGGGCTACGTCCAATGACATTGTGGAATCCATCGGCCGCCAAGGATTCAGATCCGTGATGACGCGCCCTCAGTAATACGCGCTGTCATAGCCGGTGTTCTTGTCGAAATACTTGCACTTGTTCAGAATCGTGCCCAGCACATTGGTCAGGCTGCTGACCTCCTGTTCGCAGCGGTCGATCTGCGCCAGCGTGTCGCCGCCGGCCCCGGCGATGATCAGGGCACAATCGATATGACCAAAGAAGCCCAGATTGTCGTCATTGCCCTGCATCGGCGGGGTGTCGAAGATCATGATGTCGGGCTGCCATTCGGCCTCGATGCGGTCAAGCGCCTCTTTGGTGCTTTTGCTTTGCAGCAGCTCGGCCGAATTGCGCACCGGCGTCCGGCTGCTGCAGATCGCCAGATTGCTGCCGAAGCGGACGGCATAGTCGGTCAGGCGCGCACTGGGGCGCAAGAGGCCCGCAATGTCCGGCCCCGACTTGATGTTCAGCAAGGTGGCCAGAGACGGCCGGCGCATGTCGAAATCCATCAGGATGATCTTCTGATCGCTGTTGCGGGCCAGGCTCAGCGCCAGATTGAGGCTGATGGTGGTTTTCCCGGATTTGGTGCGCGGCGAGGTCACCGCCAGCCGCGTCCACTTGTTGTCCTTCATCTGGCGCAGCACCCGCGAGCGCAGGATGTCGTACTGGCTGGCAAATTCGGTCCCCAGGACCGCGTTGATCCGCTTGGCCCGGGCCTGGCGGGGCGAAATGTCGATCGACGGCAGGACGGACCAATCCGCCGCTGCAACCGTTTGCGGTGCCGTGCCTGGTGCCGTGCCTGGCGCCGTATCTGGCAGGGTGGCTGGCAGGGTGTCTGGCGTGGGTTTTGCCCCGGATCCGGCCGCCGGGCTAACCCCTGTCGTTTCGGCACCCAGCTGTCTGTCGCCGCGGGCGGCGCGGGCCTTGGCCATGGCAGCTTCCAGTCGTTCCATCGTCGTCTCCTTTGCCATGGGTGCGGGCCGGGCCGGGTGCCCGGCACCCGTGTCTGGCGTTAGAGCCCAAGTTTGAGGTTTATCTTGGCCAAGATAAGATCAAAGGGCATATAATACGTATCGATCAGATAGACAGAGGCCGGCAGACCCAGTGCGATGGCCAGCAGGATGAGCAGGATGGTCAGGCGCTGCCGAAAGCTTTCGGCCGGGGTCCTGGTATAGGGAATGACCCCGATCGGCGTGATGTTCAGATGGCGCTCCAGATCGACCGGGCGGCGCACCGAGGCGTTCAGCAGTTCCAGCAACACCACCAGCCCCAGGCCGAGGGCTGCGCCAAGGGCCGCGCCAAGGGCGATGATCTTGGTGCGGTGCGGACGGGTTGGCGTGTCGGGCACCGTCGCGGCATCGAGAACGCCGATCCGCTGGCCCTTGGACAGCACCGCGATCCGCTCGCCGGTCGAGGCTTTGGACAGCCGGTCGGTCGCGGCATCATACTGGGCCTGGATATTGGCATAATCGCGGTTCAGCGCCTCCAGCTGCACGGCGACGCTGGCGCTGCGGTCGATGGAATCCTTCAGGGCGACCAGCTGCTTGGTGATGTCTTCGCTTTCGTGGCTCAGCTGGGCAATCTGCGACTCGATCTGGGTGGTCTGAATATCGAGCAGGCTCATCGGCGCGGCGTCCGGGAGCGGCGTGCCATCCTCGCCGGTCTGGCTGCCCTGATCCGTCGCGTCGGGGGAAGCAGTGACCTTGGCCTTCAATTCGGCGATCCTGGTCTTCAGCAGGACCACTTTGGGGTTTTCCGGCGAATAGACCGCAAGCGCCTGGGTCAGTTCCGCCTGCAGGGCGGCCAGTTGGGTGGCTTCCGGCGTCTGGCTGGGCCCGCGGCCGCTGTTGTCGAGCTGGCCGGTCGCACGGTAGATCTCGATCAGGCGCTGCTTCTGGTCCTTGAGCCCGGCAATGTCGCGCTCCACGCTGGCCAGCCGTTCCTGCAGGTTGGATTGCTGGGTCAGCCGGTAGTTCAGCGTGCTGGGCAGGGCATCGGCATTCGCGTTCTGGAAATCGAGGATCTTGGCGCTTTGGGCGCTCAGATTGCCATTCAGGCGTTCGACCTCCTGCTGGAAGAACTGCAGCGTGTCCTGGGCCTGGCCGGTGCGGGTGGCAGAGCTGTCGGTCAGGATCCGCGTCACATATTCGTTGACCACCCCTGCTGCGGTCTGGGCATTGTCGGCGGCAAAGGAGATGGTCATCAGCGTGGCCTGATCACGCCCCGCCTGCTTGGCGATCTTGGTGGCGGCGCGCATGGCGGTGACGATGTCGTCCGGGACCATGGTGTCGATCGTCGGAAAGGCATGGAATTTGCGCGCAATGTCCAGAAGGTTGGACCGTGTCATCAGCCGCTGCTCGATGATCTGCAGCTGTTCCAGGGCGGCGGTATCGACCGTCGGGGCGGCAAGGGCATCGGGGATCTGCGGCGATTCCATCAGCAGGCTTGAGGTGGATTCGTAGACCGGTGGCAGTTTCAGGGCGATGACGCCGGAGATTGCCGTCACTGCCAGAAAGATGATGAGGATGTAGTGCAGCCGCCGCAGCAGGACGGACAGGTAATAGCGGATGTCCAGGTTCATGCTGTCGTTCCCGGGCCGGAGGCAGGCGGACCGCTCTCCTGCCGGCTTTCGAACAGCGGCGCGTTGATCTGGGCCGCAAAGAAGATGTTGTCGGTCAGGACCTGGGACAGGATGGTTGGGGTGACCTGAGGGATTTCCTGGGTCCAGGCATACAGCAGCGCCATGTCGCAGAACTGGTTGATCAGCCGCGGCACGCCGCGGGTCACCTCGTGAACAAGTTTCCGGGCGTCCTCGGTGAACTCGGCCCCGCTGCCCCCCACGGCGCGCAGCCGGTGCATGATGAAGGCCCCGGTGGTTTCCATGTCCAGAGGCTCCAGATGGTAACTGACCGCGATGCGCTGCGCGAGTTGCTGAAGGCCGGGATGGCTGATCATGCTGCGCAGTTCGGGCTGCCCGATCAGGACCAGCTGCACCACCTCATCCTTGCCGGTGTTGATGTTGGTCAGCATTCGCAGCTCTTCCAGGCTTTCCTGTGACAGATTCTGCGCCTCGTCAAAGATCAGCAGGGTCCGGCGGCCGGCGGCATATTCGGCGATCATGAAATCCTGCATCGACTGAAACAGATGCACATAGCCCGCCGTGTGATCGAAGGTGATGCCAAGCGCATTCATCACCCATTGGATCAGCGCGCCCCGGCCGCCCTGGGCGTTCGAGATCAGCCCCACCGTGATGGTGTCATTCAGCCGTGTCAGCAGTTCACGCAGCAAGGTGGTCTTGCCGCAGCCGATGGCACCGGTCAGCAGCGTGATGGGCGAGCGCGAGATCACGCCGAACTCAAGCACCGAAAAGGCCTGGCGGTATTGCGTGGACCAGAGCAGCAGCTCGGGGTCGGGCAGCAGGGTGAAGGGGCGTTCCCTAAAGCCGAAAAAGTCTGCGTAAAACCCCTTGTGCGCCGCTCTTGATGCCGGAGGACGCGGCGGTGGCGGGGCATCCTTGGATATCTCGGCCATGGTTTGACTGAACCCTTCACGTTGCGCAGGCGCCGTTCAACTTTGCAGACAGCAAAGGCATCATCTGTGACAGGCCCGGACCAAATGCAACCGCTTGAGATGATTCGGAGCCCAAAATCCGGACACGCAACTCAGGATTGAACCACCTGACAGCAACAACACCTATGTTTCCGCGACGATTGGTCTTTGATCCCCAGCTTGTTCAGGTACGGGAAACAGTGGCGCTGCTGCACCGCAGCAAGACGATGGTTTTTTAGCCATTTCCGGGCTTGGGTTCGGTTTCCGCAGAATTTGTTCGAATTATGGCAAAAGTTGGTGTAATCAGAAGCAGCGCCCGTTTCGTGGGGGGTGGGGGCGCGGTCGACGTTGGGAAGACAGTGTTTTGTGAGCCTGAAATGTATGGTTTTCCTGGGGCCTGCAAAGGTCTTCAGGGCAGGAGGTTGCAAGTGAGTTTTGAACCGCTAGAAATTTATCCAGACTTTTCGAAAAAGACCCATCCGGATTTCATTGCGCCGCGTGGCAAGGGTGTCTACCGCCGTGGCGTGAAGCGTGTGCTGGATGTTGCACTGGTGCTGATTGCCCTTCCTGTCGTGCTGCCCGTCGTTGTGATCATCGCCCTTCTGGTGATGTGCGACGGCCATTCGCCGTTTTACTGGAGCGCGCGGGTTGGCCGCAATGGGCGGATCTTCCACATGATGAAGCTGCGCACCATGGTTCATGATGCGCAGGATTGTCTGGAAGACGTCCTTGCCTCGGACACCGAGGCGGCGGCGGAGTGGAAGGAAACCCAGAAGCTGAAGCTGGATCCGCGCATCACCACCTTTGGCAGGCTGCTGCGCAAGACCTCGATCGATGAACTGCCGCAACTGTGGAACGTCCTGATCGGCGACATGGCCCTGATCGGCCCGCGCCCGATGATGCCCGATCAGCGCAGGATCTATCCGGGGCGCGCCTATTATGTGCTGCGGCCGGGTGTGAGCGGGCCGTGGCAAGTGTCGGACCGCAACGAATGTGGCTTTGCCAAGCGGGCGGATTTCGACCTTGAGTATCACCGGACCCTGTCTTTCACCAATGACGTGCGGCTGCTCTTGCGCACGATCGCCGTGGTCCTGCGCGGCACGGGCTACTGACAGAACCGTCCTGTCGGGCGCGTGACCGACCAGATTGCCTGCCCCTCTTTGACGCCAGGCGCTTTGGCTGTAAGACGTTGGGCAGGACAGTATCCGGGAAATTGACACCATGACCATGCGGCGCAGCGCGACGATTCTGCTTCTCCTTCTGGCTTTGGCCCCGTTGTCGGCCTGTGAATCCGCCAAGGACAAGGCGGCACGCCATCTGCAGTCCGCGCTTGAACTGGTCCAGAAGGGCGACCCTGATCGCGCCGTGGTCGAGTTCCGCAATGTCTTCCAGCTGGACCCGAACAACCGCGACGCCCGCATGGCCTATGCCGCATTGATGCAGGATCGCGGCAATCTGCCCGAAGCCTATGCCCAGTATCAGCGGGTGATTGACCTGACCCCCGGCGATCAGGAGGCCCTGAGGGCTGCGGCCAGGCTTGCCGCCGAGATCGGCAGATGGCCCGATGCCGGCAAGTTCGCCGACATGGAACTGGCGCTCAGCCCCGGCGATCCCGAGATGATGGCGATCAGGGCCGGGGTGGATTACGCAACGGCGTTTTCCGCAGCCGATACCGACGGGCAGGCCAAGGCGGCGGCGACAGCCCAGACGCTGATCGCCAAGCTGCCCGACACTCTGCTGTTGCGCCGGGTGGTGATCAACAATCTGATGCAGACGGCCGATTACCCGGCGGCTCTGGCGGCCATCGATGCCGCTCTGGTCCGGTTCCCCAAGGAAAAGGGGCTCTATCAGGCCCGTGTCACCGTTCTGGCCGCGCAAAAGGACGATGCCGGGGTCGAGGCTCAGCTCCAGAAGCTGGTAGAGCTGTTCCCCGATGACCCCAGCATGGGGGCGGCCTTGCTGCGGTGGTACATTACCAAGAACCAGATCGATCAGGCCGAGGCTTTCCTGCGCAAGACCGCCCAGACCGGCGATCTGACGGCGCGGCTGAACCTGGTGAATTTCCTGCGGCAATTCCGCTCGGTCGATGCGGCCCTGGCGGAGATCGACAGCATTCTGGCAGTGATGCCCGCCAGTTCTGCCCCCGCCACTGCTGCCCCCACCAGTTCTGCGCCCACGGGTTCGGACCAGACGGCCACCCCCGATAAGACCCCCGATCAAACCCCCGATCAAACCACTGCTGCGCCCGGCATCACCCCTGAAATCGTGCGCGCCTTGCGGGCCAGCATCCTGTTTGACCAGGGTCAGCGCGATGAGGCGATCACGGCGATGCAGGACATCGTGAAAGGCGCCCCGGCGTCCGATCAGATGCGGCAGATCAAGGTCATGCTGGCCCGGATGATGTTCACGGTGGGCAATTCGGTGCAGGCCCGCGCCCGGGTCGAAGAGGTGCTGGCCGAAGATGACGGGCAGGTCGAGGCGCTGAAGCTGAAAGCCGCCTGGCTGATTGACGATGACAAGACCGATGATGCCGTGGCGCTCCTGCGCAAGGTGCTGGATGCGAGCCCGCGCGATGCCCAGGCCATGACCCTGCTGGCCCAGGCCTATGAACGGGCGGGCAACCATGACCTGACCGCCGACATGCTGTCCCAGGCGGTGATCGCCTCGGGCAAGGCCCCGGCGGAAACCATGCGCTATGCCAATTTCCTGATGGCCGATGCCAAATATCTTCCGGCCGAGAGCCTGCTGATTGATGCGCTGCGGCTTGACCAGAGCAATGTGGCGCTGCTTGGCAGTCTGGGCCGGCTTTATGTGCTGATGAAGGACTGGCCGCGGGCGACCGGTGTGGCCGACCGGCTGGACGATATTGCCACGCCCGACGCGACGCAGGCCAGTCAGAGCCTGCGACCGGCCATTCTGGCCGGAACCGAGAAGGTCGATGCCGCCATCGACTATCTGAAGGGCCTGGCAGAAGGCAAGGATGCCGGTCTGGATGCCAAGGTGATGCTGATCCGGGCCTATCTGGCCAATGGCGAGACCGACAAGGCGCGCGCCCTGTCCGACGACCTGCTGGCCAAATCACCCGAGGATGGCACGGTCCGTTTCATTGCGGCGACGGTCCAGGCGGCCCTCGGCGACAGTGCCGGGGCGGAAACCGTCTACCGTGATCTGCTGAAACAGGATCCGAAACGCGGCACCGTCTGGCTGGCCCTGGCGCGCCAGCTGGTGCAGGACGGCAAGCCCAAGGACGCCGAGGCCGCGATTGACGAGGCTTTGACGGCGTTGCCGGATGCCGGCGATCTGCTGCTGATGAAAGCCGGCTTTCTGGAGCAGCAGCAGGACCCCGAAGCCGCCATCACGATCTATCAAAAGCTTTATGCGGCGGACTCGTCCAACCAGATCCTGGCCAACAATCTGGCCTCGATGCTGTCAAGCTACCGGCACGATCCGGCCAGCCTCGATCAGGCCTATACCATTGCCCGCCGGCTGCGCGGCACCACCAATCCGGCCTTTGCCGACACCTATGGCTGGATCTCGCAGCAGCGCGGCAACGCGCAAGAGGCGCTGCCCTATCTGGAAACGGCGGCAAAGGGTCTGCCGAAAGACCCGATGGTGCAGTTCCACCTGGCCGAGGTCTACAAGGCGCTGAACCGGGCCGAGGATGCGCGGGCGCAATATGCCAAAGTGCTGGATCTGGTCCCGGCCGATGATGCGCGGGATTTCGTCATCGTGGCGCGCAAGGCGGCAGGGTAGCGAAAAGGTCGCACCAATGGGGTATTTTTGTCACCAAAAGGCTCGATTTAGCCTGAAAACTGTTGCTGTGCGGGTACGATTGCCCGCTCCTCTGGCCCGGTCAGATTGTCCTGCAGCCCGCCAAAGTATTAAGATCATATTAACCACCGTGAGAGCAAAGATCATGTTGAAATTGCTGCGGCCCCTTCTTGCAGTTGTGGCGTTTGTCCTGCTGGCCCCGCTTGCCACTGCAGATACCGGTTACAAGATCAAGCCGGGCGATACGCTTCAGCTTGAAGTTCTGGAAGACTCCTCGCTGAACCGGTCGCTTCTGGTGCTGCCCGATGGCTCGATCACGGTGCCGCAAGGTGGCACTGTCCGGGCCGGCGGCAAAAGCGTGGCCGAGGTTCAGGCCGAGGTGATCGCGGCGCTGGAGCCCAACTTTGCCAAGCCGCCGACGGTCTATCTGGCGGTGGGGCAACTGGCCCCGCGTCAGCCCTCGTCCGGCGGCACAGCGGCCCCGGGCGGTCTGGTCCGGCCGATTGCGGTCTATGTCCTTGGCGAAGTGGCCAAGCCGGGCCGCGTCGATGTCGAGACCGGCACGACGATGTTGCAATTTCTGGCCCAGGCCGGCGGTTTCAGCAAATTCGCCGCCACCAAGCGCATTCAACTGCGCCGGACCGATGACTATGGTCAGGACCATGTCTATGGGTTCAATTACGATGCCATCATGGCTGGTGGCCAGGCTCCGGTCATCTACCTGAAAAAGGGTGATGTCATCATCGTTCCGCAGCGCAAGCTGTTTGAGTGACCACAGACACATCGGGGGGTGTGGGACGGCATGAAAGAGTCCACCGTCATCGGAGCGGCAACGCTTGCTCTGTGCCTGACATCCTCTGGTGTTCCAGCCCAGCAGGCCGGTGACGCGGCGGTTCCGCCACGGTTGACCTTCAACCTTGGCAGCAGCCTGACCTATGACGACAATCCCGATCTGAGCGTCACGGGATCGGGCCCGCTGACCTCGCTGGACACCCGCCTTGGCCTTGACCTGAACACCGCCACGCCGGGTCAGTCGCTGCAGTTCGGCTTGAACGGTCTGGGGCGGGTGACCTCGGGCGATGGTCTGGTGTTCCGCGATCCGTCGGCGAATTTGGCCTATACGCTGGACGGCGCCAACAGCCGGCTGTCCGTCACCGCCCTTTATCAGCAGTCGCCGGTCGATCTGTTCGAACCGGTCGTGGCCTCGGACGGCTCGGTCACGCCCACCGACATTCTGGCCACCAGCGGCAAGATCACCACCAGCAGCGCCGGCTTCAGCTTTGAAACCGGGTTGCAGGGCCCGCTGGGGTTTGATCTGTCGGGCAATTACAGCGGGCGGGCCTATAGCGACACCAGCGATCCCAGTGTCTATGACAGCACCAGCGAGGACCTGACGGCCGCGGTGCATCTGCGCATGGCGACGGGCGGCGACCTCAGCCTGACGGCCAGTGCCAGCCAGACCGACTATCAGAATGCGACCCAGACCCTGCGCAACGGCAGCGATCTGAGCCTTGGCTACAGTCAGGATCTGCGGCCCGGCCTGGCGTTGCAGGCCTCGCTGGGGGAAAGCAGGACAACCACCCGCGAGAGCGGTAGCGCGGACAGCACCTCCACCGGGGCGATCGGCAGCCTTGGTCTTGATGCCGACCTGGTCAATGGCCAGGCGTCGGTGCAGCTGTCCTCGACCCGGGACGCGGTGGGTGCCCGGCAATCGCTGAGCTTTGGCCGCAGTCTGGAATTGCCCACCGGCAATCTGGACGCCACCTTTGGCCTGTCGGGACGCCGGGGTGAAGGTAGCCAGCTGATCGGCACATTGTCCTATTCCTATACCCTGCCCACCGACAATTTCGGCGTGAACCTGTCGCGGCAGGTGGTGCTGAATGCCGACAATCTGGATGTGGCCAATACGGTGCTGGGGGTGACCTATCAGCACCAGATCAACGATGTTTCGTCACTCGGTCTGTCGGTGAACCTGCTGGCCACCGGCGGCGGTGGCAGCCCCGGGGTGGATGATGCCCTGCGCCAGAGCTTCAGCACCACCTATACCCGCGATCTGACAGCCGATTGGCAGCTGGCGACGGGTTACCAGTTTCGCAGCCTTGACCAATCCTCGGTCGGCACCGCACAGTCCAACTCCGTCTTCCTGACGATCAGCCGCAAATTCACCCTCCGGCCCTGAGGATTGGCCCCGAGGATTGGCCCTGTTTGCCGGAGGAAGGACCCGATGATCATGAAGCTGCGTTACCCTGCCGTGCCCCTGGCACTGTGGGGTCTGCTTGGCCTTTGCGTCCTGCCCGAACTGGTGTTGCAGGGGGCGGATCTGGGTCTGTGGGGATCGCTGCAATGGCGCAGTCTGGCCTATGGCTGGTTCGGGTTCTGGCCCGGCCTGCTGCATGACTGGCGGCCGAACTATCCGGAGCAACCCTGGGCGATGTTCCTGACCTATGGCTTCCTGCACGGCGGGCTGGTGCATCTGGTGGTCAACATGATCACGCTGGTCTCGATGGGGCGGGCGGTGATCGACCGGGCGGGGCAGGGCCGGTTCCTGCTGATCTATGCGGTGTCGCTGCTGGGCGGGGCCCTGGGCTTCGGCCTGTTGACCAACACGACCATCCCGATGGTCGGGGCGTCCGGTGCCCTGTTCGGTCTGGTCGGTGCGGTGATCGCCTGGGCGGTTCTCGACCGCTGGCACGAGTCGATGACGCTGTGGCCCGTCGCCCGCGCCGTGCTCTGGCTGATTGCGCTGAATGTCATCCTGTGGTGGGCAACCGGAGGCCAACTGGCCTGGCAAACCCATCTCGGCGGTTTTGTGGCCGGGGCGGCGATGGGCTTTGTGGTGGACGGCTAGCCGGTCGCAGGCTGCGACCCGAAGCGAGGCAGTCAAAAACAAGAAGGGCAACCCATGGCTGCCCTTCTGACGCGATCGTGGGGCAGGTCAGGCCGCGCGGCGACGACGGCGCAGGGCACCCAAGGCCGCGATGCCCCCGATCAGCAGCGGCGCGCCCGCCGGCAGCGGTACCGCTGAAACATGCTCGGTGTCCGCCGGTGCAAAACGCACGTTGTCCAGGGCCGGACCATAGGCCGATCTGGTCTTGGAGGCGAAGGTCAGAACGGCTTTCTTGCTGGTTGCGACAAAGGAGAAGACCTGCTCGCTCCAGTTCATCTCGTCGCGGGTTCCCGAGGTGACGTAGGTGTAGCTGAACGTCCCGCCCTTGCTGGGGTTCATCGAGACTTTCAATCGTTTCATGGACCCGGATCCAGCATCCGGATTGCCAGACAGATCAAAGAGAATTTGGTAGGACTGACCTTGCACAAGACCCTTCACCGTCTGGGAAATCGCGCCGGCCCGGCTGCCGCTCATGTCGAGGCTCTGGTCGCCATGGCTCGCTTGCCAATAGCTGCCGACATGGTCAATGGAACCAGATCTGACGGTCCAGCCGGTCAGGGCCGTGCTTGCGATCCCCAAGGTCTGGAGGTCCCCGGAAACGGTCTGCTGTTCGAAATCACCGTTAACAATCGTGGCAGCCGTTGCGGGCTGCAGGAATGACAGAACGGCCACAGTTGCCGCCAGAACAAGGGTTTTCAACTACGATACTCCACGAGGTACGAACACTCTTCGAGCCACGCTATCACAGCCTTGTCGCCGTCGCGAGTGCTACCTGCAGCCTTTGCAAGAAAAGACCTACCAGATGTGGAAATGATCACAGTCTTTTCTGGCAACAATCCAGGCGGAGTCCAGGTGGGTTCATCCGGCCTCAAAGCAAAATGCGCCCCGGGATCGAGGCGCATTTCAAAGGGCTCAAACCAGTGACAGTCAGACCGATTTGCGACGGCGCAGCGCAGCCAGCCCCGCAAGCCCACCCAACAGCAGCAGCCCGCCAGCGGGCAGCGGCACAGCCGTAAGTGTGACGCTCGACAGGACGGCCCCAATGTTATCCCCACCGGCATTCGCGAAGGACAAGGAGCCTCCGGTCGTCGTGAAGTGCACTGTCTGTGAGACATCGTCGCCAGAAGCGATATTGTTCAGCGTCAGAACGAAAGTGCCCAGCGTGATGGTCACGCTGTCGTTGGACCCCCCACGTCCGTTGCCGAACAATTGGATGGCGAGATCATAGGTTCCTGCCGCAAAGTTGGCCACAGTTGTCAGAACGCCTGCGTGATTGGTAGACCCATCAAGGTCGATACATGCACCGGTGCCACGGCACAAATTGCCGTAGTTATTGGTGACGATGTAATCCAGCGTCGGCGTTGTGACCCACGTTGGCCCGAGGAAATTAGCCCCAATATTCAGGACATCGACAGCAGCATACCCATCGAAATTGTCATCCAGAACAACGGTCGAGGCAGATGCCGCCCCAGCCAAGCCCAAGCCTAAAGCGGCGGCAAGAATCGTACGAATCATGGGACCCCCAAAGAACAAAATTATAGTACCGCCTTACTTATGACACGATTTCGCCACTATGGCAATCAGGGCCGCTCCACGGCTCACGAATGCAATCAGAGCGGGTTTATTGTTGCTTTTTTGAAAACAACGAACCCCATTTGAGAGGACTCGTTCACGCTTGGCGGCGGACTTTCGAGCGTGGCGTCGGGCCTTGCGCCATCAGAAGGGGAGTTCAATGGCTTTGAACTGCAGGCCGCTGTTCTCATCTTCTACCCTGTCCGCCATGAAACGCATTGCCCGCTCCGAGGACGGTGGGGTCTTGGCCTGCTGGATCCGACATTGCCCAATAGGACCTTGCCCAATAAGACCTTGCCGTGGCCTTATGCCACGTCGCGGGCGTCAACCAGACGGCGGAAAGTGGCATTGTCGCGGTACAGGTCGTCGTAGTGACCAAGGCCGGCCATCCGGCCGCGCTCCATCACCAGGATCTGATCACAGTCGCGCACGGTGCTGATCCGGTGGGCGATCAGCAGGATGGTCTTGGTGCCGCTCAGATCATTGATCGCCCGCACCACTTCCTGTTCGGTCAGGTTGTCGAGCGCACTGGTGGCTTCGTCAAAAACCAGGATCCCGGGGTTGTTATACAGCGCCCGGGCGATGCCGATCCGTTGGCGTTGCCCGCCGGACAGGCGCACACCGCGCTCGCCGACCGGGGTGGCGAAACCCTGCGGCATCTGGGTCTCGACGAACTCGAGGATCTGCGCCATGCGGGCGGCTTCCCTGACCTTGGTCTGGTCGATGTCCTCAGGTTTCAGGCCGAGGGCGATGTTTTCCGCCACGGAGGCATCGAGCAGAAAGATGTCCTGCGGCACATAGCCGAGATCCGCCTGCCAGGAGCGCATGTTCTCGGCGGTCACCACAGTACCATCGACGCGGATCTCACCGATGTCGGGGGGCAGGAGACCAAGGAACAGATCGACCAATGTGGTCTTGCCCGCACCGGTCGGGCCAACAATGCCCAAAGTGGTACCCGCCGGAAGCGTCAAACTGATGCCCTGTAGCGTGGCGGCATCGGTGGCGGGATACCCGAAGCCAAGATTGCTCAATTCGATCGTGTTGACGAAGGGCAAGGGCGTGGAAGGTGTTTCAGAAAGGGTCGGCAAATCCTCCCGCCCCGCGAGGTCCGCCGCAATGCTGTCGAGACCGGCAATGCCGCCGCGAAGCTGAGTCATCGATTGGTATATTCCCTGCACGGCGGGCAGTATCCGGTAACCGGCGAAGGCATAGAACCCCAGAAGCGGCAGAAGGTGGGCCACGGGACCATTCGGGCTGTCCTGATATCGGATCATGAGGATCAAGGCCAACATAATCACACCGCCGAAGGCAATCGCTTCAATCGCATATCTGGGTATTGTCGATAACGTGATCATATCTGCCTGAACAAGCGCAATGCGATGCGTAATCCTATCGAACGCATCCCGATAAAATGACTCACGGCCCTGCAGCCTGATTGTCTTGATTCCTGCCAGGGCCTCGGTCGTGATACGGTGCCGTTCCCCATACCGCAGTGACCGTTCCTGCCCGGCCCGGCCGATATACCGGCGGATCAGAAGGTAGACGGCAGCATAGCATGACCCCAAAACAAGAACACCGATCAGCGCGACACTTGGATTGACCACCACAAGCAAAATTACCAGAACGAGCAACAATACAGACTGAGCAATCAGGTTTGCGGCAGGTTGATAAACCTGACCAACAAGGAGCGCGACTTCGGATACCAGTTCTTTTGCCATGTCTCCGGTATTGCGGTTCAAATAATAGATGTAGGGGCGGCGCAGATAGGTCTCCATCAGGCGTGATCCAATGGTAAAGCCGCGCATCATCGTGAAGCGGTTGACAACAAACAATCCGACGCTGCGCACG
>JBDTQR010000053.1:0-23369 GCA_039932095.1 bacterium
AGCCGTCGATCCGGCGACGCAAACCTATTATGTGAACAGTTCCAGCATCGTGCAGATCTTCAAGCTGATTCCGCGTGCCGAATATGACAAGGTCGCCAATTCCGGCGGCAACGAGCAGGGCTACTCGCCGCAGGAAGGCGCGCCTTACGGGCTGCAACTGACCAATTTCCTGACGCCGGCCGGATTGCCGTGCTGGAAGCCGCCATATGGCTTCATGTCGGCCTACGACCTGAAGACTGGCAAGCTGTTGTACAAGGTGCCGTTTGGTGTGACGCAGAAATGGGGGTTCTATATGCCCGACAGCTGGGGTTCGCCGACCATCGGAGCGCCGGTCGTCACGAAATCCGGGCTGTTGTTCATCGGCGCGTCAATGGATGCCCGAGTCCGGGCGCTGGATGCCAAAACCGGTGCCGTTCTGTGGCAGCATCAGGTTCAGGCGCCCACCGTGTCGATGCCTGACATCTACACCTACAAGGGCCGACAATATGTGGTCTTTGCCTCTGGCGGCAACTCGATCCTGAAGAACCAGGTCGGCGATCAGATCGTGGCTTTCGCCTTGCCGGGCTGAACCGGCGGTGAACCACTTGTCGATATTGTGGCAATTCCGGGCCGCTCGGGACCGAGCCACCTGAACGCGCAGCTTGCATCAAGGCCGGTCAATCATGAAACTGCAACGATAACGTCGCGGGGGAAGCATGGCGCAGCATCATAACACCGCAGCGCTCTATGCGGCGCTGGTCAGCAATCTGGCCATCGCGATCACGAAATTCGTTGCGGCCGGAATCACCGGCGGCTCGGCGATGTTGAGCGAGGGCGTGCACAGTCTGGTCGATTGCGGCAATGAAATCTTGTTGCTGTACGGCCAGAAACAGGCAGCGCGCAAACCCGACGCCGATCACCCCTTGGGATATGGCCGCGAGCTCTACTTCTGGTGTTTTGTCGTCGCCATGATGATTTTCGCGCTCGGCGCGGGAATTTCAATCTATGAAGGCGTCATCCATATCCGCAATCCCGAACCGATCCGCGAGCCGAAGGTGACATTCATCGTCTTCGGCCTTGCCTTCGTCTTCGAGGCGATTTCGCTTGGATATGCCTGGCGGGCGTTTCGCAAGGTCAAAGGGCGTCTTACCATCTGGCAAGCGGTCCAGCGCAGCAAGGACCCCACATCGTTCACGGTTTTACTGGAGGATTCAGCGGCACTGATCGGGGTGGTGATCGCAGCAGCAGGGACAGCGGTGTCAGTTGTGACAGAAAATCTTGCCTGGGATGGCTCGGCCTCAATTGCCATCGGGGTTCTGCTCGCCGCGGTTTCGGTGGTCCTTGCCCGCGAAAGCAAGCAGCTTCTGGTCGGTGAGGCCGCCGATCCAGAGGTTGTCGCGGCTCTGAAGGCGACGGTTGGCGCGCATCCCCAGGTCCACCGCGTGGTCGATCTGATCACGGTCCAGTTGGGTGCCGAACAGGTATTTGCGGCCTTCACCCTCGAATTTCCCGACGAAATGACCATTCCGGATCTGGAACGGCTGATCGGCACGATCGGCGAGGTGGTGCGCAGAAAACATCCCGAAGTGACGCGGATATTTGTGCGACCAGAACCGCACCAATCCATCAATGCCGACGATTTGGATAGTGCTGCAAGTCCGGATGCGTAAGACGCGGGATCCCTGCGGCGGCCGGAGCAACGATAGAATTGCAACGGCGAACCAGTCGGCAACGAAATCGCCCGCTACCAGGTGCGTCAAACCACCAGACGTTGCCAAAAGACCGACAGATTGAAGAGTTAAGTGGTGCCCAGAGCCGGAATCGAACCAGCGACACGCGGATTTTCAAGCCCTCCACCTTGGGCCGAAATCAATTAGTTACGCGGGAATTTTGTGTCAACCCCCGCACGGGAAATCAAGCACTTAGCTGGCAATTGTCAAACCGGTTTTCCGACGGTTTAGGGCAAAGAAAAACCGTCGAGGGGGCGGCCACCCACCTCGACGGTGCATTCAACGTCACTCTCTCAGCAAAATACCAAAACGCAGATTTCGGCGCAATCGTTGGGGGCCCGCATGCCTGACATTTTGCCTTTCTGCCAGATCAAGCTGCAATACCTCCTCGACCTCGTTCTGGACCAATCGCTCGACGACAACGCTTTTCGGGTGGCGGCCTATTTGGCATTGACCCATGCCGATCATGAAACCGGCGAAAGCTATCCGTCGTTTGAAACCATCGGCACAGCCTTGGGGCGCCATGCCAAATCGGTGAAGCGCGCGCTGAACAAACCCGAGATGGCTCGGCATCTGACTGTGGTGCGCGGGACCAACCGGGGCAATGCCTCGCGCTATCGCCCCTCAGAAGATGCGATGCGGCGGGCTTCGGATCGACGGCGGGAGGGGGACAAAATTGTCCCGCTTTCACGTGGCAAAGGGGGACAATCCTGTCTGCCAAGTGGGGCATTTTTGTCCGACAAAGGGGGACAAGAACGCCCCCCGAACAGAGAAAAGGAACTTAGATCAAGAACGCCCGCCACCGCGCCGAATTTGCCTTGTGGGGGGCAATCCAGCGCGTCCCCGGTCGGTGACCCATCGATCAGGCCGCTGGTATTCGTCCCGCAGGGCATTTGCTTTGCCCGTGATTGGAACGACAGGTTGACGCAGGAAGGGTTGGCGACGCTGGACCGAAGTCTGCCCTTGTTGGTGAACGGTTCGCATCGCGGTTTCTGGCTTCCAGCGCGCAGCCCAGCACCACGGGGCAGTCAGCAGTGGCAGGACCAGTTGCGACAGCTTCGCAGTCTTGCCGGGACGGAAGGGGAAGGGGGGCAACGTCATGCAGGATAGGCAGGAAGCAAGGCGACCCGTGTCATACGCTGGCGCTTCTGACACGGGACCTTGCGAGGGGCGGCAAGCCTCCCCTTCGAACCCCACCGGCGCGGGCGCTGCCCGCGAAAAGCCCGCGCTGACGGAAACCTTCGTGTTCCGCTGCACGGCGGCCGAGAAGGCCGAGCTGCGGGCCAAGGCCGATGCCGCTGGTGTCACGGCGGCGACCCTTCTGCGCGAAGCCCTTGGCCGCGCAGAGGCCCGCCGCCGCAAGCCCGCCCCGCGCGTCGACCCGGCGCTGGTTCTGGCGATCGGGCGCATCGGCGGCAACCTGAACCAAATCGCTCGCCTCTTGAACCGCGCCAATGCTGCCCGCGCTGTCCCGCATCTTGACGCGATGGACGTCGCCCGACGGCTGCTGTCGATCGAGCGTCAGCTTGCCCAGCTCCTCGCCCAGGGCCGGCAATGCTGATCAAGTTTTTCCGCAACGGGCAGGGGCGCGGCTCTGGTCCGGTCGGCTATCTGATCGCCGATCAGGTGCTGGCCTATGACGACAACCGCGACCTGATCCGCGATGAACATGGCCAGCCGACCCGCACCACTCGCTCTCCCTTGCCGCAGGTCCTGCGCGGCAATCCGGAGCGGACCGAGGCGCTGATCGATGCCAGCCCTCACGACTGGACCTATCGCGCCGGGGTCATCAGCTTTGCTGCCGAGGATGCCCCAACCGAGGCGCAGCAGGCGGAGGTGATGGACGGCTTTGAACTGCTGGCCTTTGCCGGCCTTGAACCTGAGCAATTCGACATCCTCTGGGTCCGCCATACCCACGAAGGCCGCGTCGAGCTGCACTTCTGCACCCCCCGGCTCGAACTGACATCTGGCCGCAGCCTGAACATCGCCCCACCCGGTTACCAGACCCCGTTCGACTCCCTGCGCGATCTGATGAACCAGACGCATGACTGGGCCGACCCGATGGAGGCCCACCGCGCGCTTGAAGTTCAAGCCGTCCTTGAAACCCCACAGCGCGCCCGCAACCGCGAGGAGGTTCAGTCTTGGCTCCTCGACGAAATCTCCGTTGGCACCGTCACCGACCGCGCCAGCATGGTCGCGTTGATGACGGAAGTCGGCTTTTCCATCCCCCGCGCAGGCAAGGACTACCTGACCCTGCAAGACCCCGACACCGGCGAACGCTGGCGTATGAAAGGAGATATTTTCCATGACGACTGGCAGGCCGACGCCGCGCCTCAGCGAGAGATTGAACGCGGACTTGGAAGCCCTGCGGCAAGAGAACGCCGCCTTGACGGCATCCCAGCTGCAGAGCTTCAGGACCGATTTGACGGCCATTGCAGCGCACGCGCGGAGTACAATCGAGGGCGATACAATCACGTTTCTGAACTGGACCTCGGACACCATGCAGAGCTTTCGGCATCAGACCATGCGCTGGATGGCCTGGTCGCCGATCATTCTTATGGCGACGGCCACGATCTCGATCGCGATGTTGCTCGCTCTCAGCTGGTTTTGGAGCGTGATGCTGTCGAGGTCGGAGATATCGCGTTTGGGCCTTCAGCGCATCGATCAGGGGGCCACGACCTTCATCTTGGCCGACCCGAAGAGGTCGAGCATTCAGACTTGCGAGATCGGGAATCAGATTTCGGTTTTGTGCATTCAGATATCGGAGAAATGAATGCAGACGCCCCTGACAGCCCTGGAACGCGAATTGCTTGGTTACGTCGAACGCTTGGCGAAAGCCTCCGAAGCCTCGGCGAAGGTTTTGCACGGCTTGGAAGCGCGCTCGACCAACCAGATGGGCCTGAGGATGGATGGCTTGGCCGACTGCGTGTCGCTGCTCATTCAATCGCAGATAGCGTCCATGACAGCGTTGCGTGGCTTGCTGAACGAAGCCTCGAACTACGCCACGCTGGACAAAGAGCTGAGCACGAGCTTGGCGAAAGCGAAAGCCGCCGAAGAACGGCTGAAGCGGCGCTGAGGGCGCATGATTGGGGGCATGAGTTGTGAGTTGCAGAGATGAACAGGTGCGTGGGTTGCGCGCATGAACAGAAGAAGAACCGGCAATAGAACCGGAATTCTGTTCGGAAAACCTTGAGTGCCTTGGAGGGTGAACGCAAAAATTATACGTATTTTTTCATACACATAATTAGTGTAGTCTAAGCGATGTAACCGGAAGTAAAACCGGAACTTCAAGAGGCATTTTTTTGGCGACTCGATGGTCGCTGACAGCAAGCAGGTCCATGATGAACGCCAATACCATTCCCGACAAGGACGAAGCGATCACGGTTGTCGAACCGCTGATCCCGGAAGAGGCGTCCAAGCATCGGCCCCACCTGAACGACCTTGCCGTCGAACTGGCCACCCAGTCGTCGGGCCTGCGCGCGTCCCTTCCCGAGGCGATCCGGGCCCCTCTGGCCGACCTCGTCCGTTCGATGAACTGCTATTATTCCAACCTCATCGAGGGCCACAACACCCACCCCATCGACATCGAACGCGCCTTGGCCAAGGATTTCAGCGCCGATCCCGAAAAGCGCAACCTTCAGCTGGAGGCCGTGGCACACATCGAGGTGCAGCGCTGGATCGACATGGGCGGCCTCAAAGACCACCCCTTGGCGCCCGATACCCTGCGCGAGATCCATCGCCGCTTCTGCGAAAACCTGCCACCGGAATTGCTTGTTGTCCACCGGCCCGACGGCAGTAAACTCCCAATTGTCCCGGGCGAATTCCGACAAGACTATGTGCAGGTCGGGGACCACATTGCGCCCAGCCCGGGTTCGGTTCCCCGGCTTCTGGCCCATATGCGCCGCATGTACGGAATGCAGGGGCGCAGCGGCGCCATCATCGCCACCGCCTGCTCCCATCACCGCCTTGTCTGGGTCCACCCGTTCATCGACCTCAACGGCCGCGTGTCGCGCATGGTCGCCCACGCCATGCTGCGAGACACCGTCAGCAGCGATGGCCTCTGGTCCGCCTCGCGCGGCCTCGCCCGCCAGGATGTTGAATACAAACGCCGCCTGATGGCCGCCGACGAACCCCGCCACGGCGGCGCAGACGGACGCGGCAACCTGTCGGAGCAGCGCCTTGCCGAATTCGCAGCCTTCTTCCTGGAAACCTGCACTGATCAGGCCCGTTTCATCGAGGGTCTGATGCAACCCCAGCGCCTGCGGGAAAGGGTGCTGACCTGGTGCCATCGCGAAATGGCTACCGGAACGCTGACGAAAGGCGCAGACGTGGTCATGCGCGAGGCCTTGATGTCCGGCACATTCGAACGCGGTGCCGTGCCAGCCCTGCTGAACGTCAGCGACCGACAGGCCAGAAACGTGACCGCCGAATTGCTTATTGTCGGCGCACTTCGGTCCGAGACGCCACGCGCACCCCTTCGGCTGAGTTTTCCAGCCGTTCTTGCCTCAGACTGGATGCCGGGGCTGTTTCCCGACCGACAACTCGTTTGAGGATCAAAAGCTTGAGGCGGGAACGGCATCGCTGCGGCGTCAGCTGGCGGATCAGCTGAAGCTCCGCAATGTCTCAACCTCGCCACTGAAATGGATGTTAAATGATGTGAGACATCGATGCTGAACTTGTGACAGAGATGACACACCCTAGGATCCGACCGTTTGGTGATGCAATGTAATTGTTGCGCGATCGTATCTGCGTGAAGCGGGCACAAGTAATCTGATAGGACATATGAGTGGTGCGAACCTCAGACGCCAAGTCGATAGACTAACCCAAGTTGTGTACAGCAAAGAAAAATCTTTGGTCGACACATTCCGTACAGGGAATCATAGGGGAGAAGTGACCCAATGGCAACCAAGGGAAGACAGTCCATTGTCGGCCGAGTATCGCGTTTCATTCACAATATATCGATTGACCTTCCAAGTTTCAAAGCGAGCTGCGCGGTCTGGGCCTGAGGGAACTACATTTGAGCAGATTTTCTATCAATATTTTCAACTACATCGAGATTTTATGAAGATAAATGGATCACAGCATTGATGCAAACAATGGCATAAAATCCTTCTTGTAGGAAGCCCAAGTCAAGTTGGCAAAAACCCCGCAAAGTCCGTCTCGAACAGTTTCCGAAGGCGTTTGAGTGCGATCTCCAATGTAGGCGATGAGCTCACCGAGCGAATTTTTGGCAGAATCTCTTTTTGACTTTCCGCTCAAACTGGATTCGTACTTATCCGCGAAAGTGGAGATGCGGAGCAGATTGTCTCTAAAGTATGATCTTAAAGCCTTCTCAAAAGTCTGACGATTTTTAGAAACATGATCCATAATACCAACCTCCGGGGTAAACGGCAAATACTTTAGATTTGATCCTAATGCTTGAAATTTGGCAAGCTGTGCATGGTTTGAGTTCTTAGTCCATTCCGCGACAGTTTCACTCTTTACATCCTCATCAAGCACAGCAACCTGTACAACCTGGTTAGGCATGACCGACTTGTTGCGGGTAAAGAACGTGACCACTTCCTTAAAGCCACCTACTGGAACTATCTTTACATTTGGCTGCTCAGTTGGATTCGCAAATTTATCCCTCGCGAACTTCTCAAAAAAGGCTCTTAGCACATCGCGGGCAAATTGATCTTCGACATAAAGAAGCCAGTCTGGCAGCGCTTCCTCATCTGAGGCTATGTTACCCAAAGCAAAAGTTGGATAGCAGCCGTAAATTGGGGTGATTTCACCATCATCTTGCTTTTCCAAATAGATTATCTGGCGCCTATTCACGCACTTTAGTAACGTAACTGAGTGCGTAGAAAACACTATTGTCAGGGATTTTTCAGCCGCTTGCTTTTCCAAATAACGTAGTAGCCTAAGTTGCGCGCGAGGATGCAATGCCATTTCCAGTTCATCGACTATAATCATGCTATTATTGGCCACTCCATGCAAAAGACGCAGAAGTTTTAGCACGCACAACTCACCAAGGCTAAAGTGTTTTTCAGAATGATATGTTTGTGGCGACGTTCCCAAAGCTAAGACAAATGCATCGTTCCCAACCCCAGGCGACAGGTTGATCGAGCGGAGTTCTTTGAATTTCTCAGTTTCGAAAATCTCATTTGCGGCTTTTTTAATTGCTTCTTCTGCGCCGCGCACGTGGCGAGTATCAAAATCCTCCGGCCTAGGGGTGATACGTTCCGCAGAGGCGCCAATATAGGTGACCGATGCATAGCCAAATTGTTCAAAAAGATTGGCATATTTTCGAGGTCTTGGAGTCCATCGTTCGCCTCGATATGCATACTCAACACTATTGCCATTCACTTCATAGGTAATTGTACCATTTGAGTGATTATCAAGCTTGTCGGATTGCAGTGATACTGGGAAGTGGATGGGGAAGGCACTACTGTGTCCTATGCGGCGCAGACACGCCAACAAAGAAGTCTTGCCGGCGCCGTTCCCGGCTGTTAATAGGGAAACACCTCGATCCGGTATATTGAATCTGAGTTTTCTGATATTTCTCAGATTTTTTATTTCTATTGAGCCTGGCAAACTGTACCTCTACCGGTTTCTTCAAGGTTGTGTTGCATCATATTTGTGTGAACCCAAAAGGTTTGTCAATCATCGCTTGAAAAGTCAGGAAAATCGGTCGCCAGGCACGTATTTTTTTTTAAAGAGGCAACCGTCCAAGTAATTGAAAGCGTATTCTCTACGATTGGCAGAGTATGGTAAATCATGCGGTGAATTTCCGCTGTCCGCCCAGAATGTTAGGAATCGAACATGCGATGTGAATAAAGAGCCAGTTCCCCAGTTAAGCTCATGGCTCATACCCTTGGTCCCGCAACCTTTGCCTCACTTCCAGCGCATGTTGGGCCTGCCACTCGCTTGGCACTTGTCGCGGTATCGACGCACATACCTTGAGGATTTGCTGGTCTTTGGGCGTTAGCTTTCGCCCGGTCTGGCCCCATTCCAGCATGCTGGCCCACAGTGCAGCCCCAAGAGTCACGACTTCGGTCTGAGCATTTATCCCGTCTGTCAGCTTTTTCCTGGCCTTTTCTTCCTTCTCCTTGTCGACGGCATTCTCGAACAAAGTCAGGCAGCTGGAGAAGTCGTCGTCGTAGTCTAGGTAGCGGCCCTTCATGCCGTTCCAGCAGGCCTGCTGCTTGGCCCATTCCGACATGTTGCGCACGCCCGCCGGGGGATGTGTGACCACGTCATGGGCGCGGGAGGGCGCGTTGCAGGGGTTCGGACACCATCTGTCGTTTCCAAACCGCATCAAGGTCCAGCACTTGTCTTTCGCTGTTGGCATCATTGAACACCTTTGCCATCGCATAGGTGACAATGTTGGCGCGGTAGCCGCCCTCGTACCAGGGTTGCTTGGGCACGCTGGTTTCCAGCCACCGGAAAATGATGGCCTTGGCGATCAGGCGGCGATACCAGACACCGTCATAGGTGGTGTTGTTCTTTGTCCAGGATTCACGGATGACCTTGGCGAACTCCGCGAAATTCTTCTGGGCGCCTCGGGAAACCCAGTGTGGTTGTCCTGTCGCCGAAAACTCGAACTTGGCCAGGTCGGTCTTGGCGAAAAGCTGCGATTTGGGATATTCGATGTCGAATTTCGATTGGCCCGCGCCCCGGACCTTTGGTCTGTCATTGATGTATTGGCCACGAGAGCGTTCGTAAAACCACTTGCTGTCGTGCCTTTCCCCTTCGCGCGCCGTGAAGATGACAGTTCGTGAAAAATCCTGCATCGCGACGTGGAACGGATGGTTCGACGAAAAGTCTGCTTCGTTCACCTTGTTTTGCGTGTTGGCATATTCCGAAATTCTCGGGACAATTTCCTCGGACCTGTCAGGCGGCACCACCGTTAGTTTCATCTGCACAAAGACTTGGGACAGCTGCTCTTTCGCCAGTTTCAGCGCGGCATGGATCGACCCGGTGGTTTGTGCGCCGTTCACGATCTGAAGATTGCTGATCGAGGCAATGGCCAAACTGTCGTCCTTGCGGACGACAGCGATTGCATCGGCCGTCGCCGAAAGGCCGTTGTTGTAAGGGAAGAACAATTCAGGCGAATCCTTGATGGTCTTCTGAATGCCCTTGTTGGTCCTGGCCCGGGCTTGCAGGAAGGACCGCACATTGCCCTCCAGCAGTTTCTCGCCCCAGCGGTCATAGATCGCGGCCAACTGGAGGCCCGGAATGATCATCAGATAGCTGTCCAGCGCGGCCCCCGATTGCGAACCTTTCAAAGCGGGTACGGCACCGCCGAATTCCCCGTCAAGATCGATCTCAAAGTCGTCGCGGCCCTTGAGTTCGAACCGCTCAAACCGGGCAAGGTCCCAGACCGACCAAGTGACTGGCACATCGTCCATTTCTTGCAGATCTACCGCGTCATCTCGGCTGTTGTATCGGCGGTTGGAAATCAGGATCAGCTTTATCTTGGTAACATGGGACCAAGTCGCAATGACCAGATCGGACACCTGAAAGGCGGGGCTGATTTCGTTAAGCCCGTCGCGGAACTCATCGGTCCGTGCCTTTTTCAGAAAGCGTATCAACGGGTTCAGGATGCCAGGCACATCGGATTTTCCGAAGGTCTGAACTTCGTCACTGTCCGCGAAGTCGCAAACGATCAGGCCCAAAATCCCTTCACTATTGCGCGGATCACCCGCATAGCCGTCGATCCGAAGCCTCTTCCCGCCTTCGCCGCTTTGAAAATAGGCCCGATCAACTGTGTCGAGTTCGCCAGCTTCCATCAACCGCTCGGTCATCCGGTCAAAGAAAGCCTCAACCGTGATGATGCCTTTGGCGTCGGCTTCACGACGGATGTCGGCCATCAGGTTCTGGTGATAATCGTCCAGTTCGCTCATGTCTCGTCCTTTTGCAGCAACCGTGATCGCACTTTCTCCCAGCCCGCATGAAAAGGAGCGCAGGCTGAAAGGGCAAGGGCATAACTCACCCCGGAAACCCCTAGAGGCACTGGTGCCTCGATCCGCGGAAACTGCTCGGTGACGGCAAAAAACTCCGGCTCCGCGACAATCCAGCGCCAGGACGAATAGTCATGCGCCAAGTCATATCCGACGTCGGCAAGGTGCATGTCCCAATCAAGGATCGCTGAGGGTTCAGTCTGCTCCAGGATATCCGTGACCTCGGCCACGTACTCTGTCAGCGAGCGGCCATGAGGGGCCTGCACCTTGTCGACCGCGAGGACAGAGAGCCACAGCCTGCGGTCCATTACGTCCGCAAGCTGAAATTCGTTGGTGATCTTCACGAACGGCTGCGATGCCCCGCGACGCGCTTTGACTTCGATGCAGTCCGCCTTCAGTTCGAAGTCCTTTGGCGCACCAGAAGGGCCAGTCCAGGCCGTCAGGGCAGGCTTAGCACCCAGATTCGCGATCAACAGCTTCATAACCTCGATCTCGCCAATCAGGCCCTTCTGCGCTTCTTCAGAAAGCACCCCCAGCTTGCCGCCGCGCAGCAGATAATGCCAGCGAAAGGTCCGCCCGATGGCCCTTTCCAGCGCCTCGGCCTCGGTTTCCGCAAGCTCTCCCGCAGCCATCACGTCACGGCATAGGGTCTCGAACAATTCGATCTGGGCGTTGTCTTTCAGGCGGATAAAAAGGATCGGACCGCCCGGCAAGGTCTGGAATTTGATTTCAAGGTTCTTCAGTTTTGGCAGACCGGGAATGGGATTCGGCAATCCGGTCAACTGCAGAACCAGTGTGACGTCGGCGCGCGGCATCACCGCCCAGAACCAGTTCCAGTGTGCGGTGGCGTCGACACGTCTGGTGTCGATTTTTCCGGCCTCCAGACCAGCCCATGGCGTATCAGTCGGTATCACCACGCGCCTCCTCTTCGTATTCCTCGTCGCCAAACATCTCCCTCAGGCGGATGGTGTTGACGATGTATTCCACAGTGCCGCCCTCGATCGCGCTTGATGGAAAGGAAAGGCCCCAAGTCAAAACACTATCAATTTCATCCGCTTTGCCGGAAAGCGCATCGAGTTTTGGTTTGACTAGACGCAAGATAAGCAACGGGCGTCGACCAGCAACTTGGCGATAGATCCTCGGATTGACAGTCTTGGGCAGTATCTGGTCCGCGCGAGACATTCGAAATGATTCACGGGCATGCGCGATCTGCCTTGCGGTCAGCCCTTCGCTTTCGTCTTCCGCCGACCCGATCCGGCGGCTGGCCCCACTGAAAGCGAGGACTCCCTTGCGTGCCATATCCTCATCGACCGAGAGCTCATACGGGACAAGCTCCATGCCCGCAAAAAGCAATGATTTCATGCCTTTCTTGGTAGAACTGGCCAAGAATACATCCCAGTGCAAGAGTTCTTCTTCGGCCCTCGCATCGATGTAATCACCGATCAATTTCGGATCGGTGAGGGGATTTACAGGCTTCCCTCCCGGTTCAGCCCGATACTCGCGCAAGAAATCCTTTATCAAGCCAACGTCGACATTCCGCAGCATGAACCCTCGGGGGCGCGGTGCTAGTTCGTGTTGCGCTTTTGCGGCCTTCGCCACCAGATTTTCGCCCGCTTGCATGTTCTTTTGAAGCTGTTCGACATTCAAAGCTACGCGAGTCGTCTCAATCAGGTTTTCGGCCAGACCGACCTTGACCGGGAATTCTTTCCCCGTGCCCATCTTGTTCCGCGCCGTCACGATCAACGACTCGGGATGGCTGCGGACGGCGAGCCCGAACTGTTCGGGCGTCGCTTTTGCCAGTTCCATGCGCTTCAGCTGGGATTGCAGGTCGTCCATTGCCTCGTGGATATGTGCATACCAACCCACCCCATCTGCCGGTATCCAGACGCGGCACAAATCCTCATATCCCGGGCGATAGCCGAACCAGCGGCCCATCTGCATCAGCGTGTCATACATGACTGAATTGCGCAGGAAATAGCTGACCGTCAGCCCCTCCAACGTCAGGCCGCGCGATAGGGAAAAACCGCCGACCGCGATGATCGTGACGCCGTGTTCTCCGCCTTGGTCGTAGTCCAGTGCCTGCGACCTCCTAGAAGCGTTGACCTCCACCACGCGGGCGGCAACAAGAACCTCATGCAGCCGCGGCTGCACATCGGCCCAGTCGGCATCATGCGCATATTCCTGCTGCCAAACCGCGTGCAGCGCCGCTATCTCGGGACTGTTCAGCGCGGCCCGGCCCTTGCCAGCGTCAACAGCCACAGCATCACGAATGCGGCTGAGCACGTCGGCAACCTGCGATCGCAGGCGCCCCTGCACATCGGTGAATCGCGAGGCGTTGATCAGCATCGAGGCATGCGCGGCCTGCTGGCCCCTTGCGTTGCGGATCGCCCGCGAGACGATGAAAGCATGCACCGCCTGCACCAGGCTGCCCGGCAGCACATCGACCGGATGGTCGATCTTGTGCTTCATCGGGAAGAGATCCTCGTTGTCTTCGATCAGGCGAATGTGGCGGTCGCGGGCATCCAGAAACACCTTTTGCGCCCCGAAATAGTTCGATGGCGCGTCCAGCCCGATGATGAAATGGCGCGGAAACAGATCCTGCCGCAGCGCGTCGTCGTCGGTGTCAGGATCGATGAAGATGTTGGCAAAGGGCGTGGCGGTATAGCCGACATAGCAGCTGCGGTGAAAGATCGACAACAGCTCGCGGATTTGGCCGTTGATCCGGGTCACCTCGTCGCGGGCATAGGCGGTGTTGATCGAGGCGTTGTCGGCCTCATCATCGATCAGCAGCATCGGCTGGCTGACCATCTGCGTGCCTTGGTTGACAGAATGCTCTTTCAGCCATTCCAGCAAGTTCTTCAAAGTGCTGGAATTCTTCTTGATGACCAGGACCACGGGCACATTGTATTGCCCGATCTGGCTGGTGTTTGTGGTGGCGGTCGCCTTGTTGAAATCGCGTAGCGTATTAGTCAGGGATACCGGAAACTCACGCTGATCGAATTGCCCCACGCCAATCAATTTCTGCCGCTGTGCCTTGTTCGCATGGGCCAGCCGCCCGGTATCGCGGCCAATGAACCCCTCATCGATGCGGGCCTGTGTCTGGTTGCGCAGGTTATTGTGAATGCCAGCAATCACAACGATCAGCCGATAGCCGGCGTCTGCCGCCTTGCAGATCAGCCCGGTGTAGTTCTGCGTCTTTCCACTTTGAACATGGCCTACGACCATGCCCCTGCGACTCCACGGAGTGGTGTTTTGGGGGTCGCCAAGACGATCCAGCACTCTGTCCGTCACTTCGTCTGTGGTGTCGATCACAGACTTTGGCAGGCCCTTGATGTTCAAAAGCTTTCGATAGCGACCCCAGTAGAAATCCCCCACCTCGCCATTGATCCGCGCGTCACGCAGCCAAGGGCGAAAGTCTTTGGCATCGACGATAGCACCCAGACCCATGCTGATGCCGTATTTCTCTTCGATCAGCCTCGCCAGCTCCTCAGCCTCGCTGTCCGCGACCTTTCCTGCAAACATCGGCGTTTCGCGAAGTTGTGCCACGATTTCGCGGATCGACTGCGCCGTATGCGGGCCGGGTTGCGAGGCCATGAACATCGAGGTCATGCCTTCAAGGCTGCTAAGCAGAGGGGTCACTGGTCTTCCTTTGACTGAATAGTTGCCGCAATAATGCGCTCGGTATCCTCCCAGGCAGATCTGAACGGATCGACGTCCTTCATCAGCGCCTTGATTTCCTTGATGCCTTTCTTCGCCTCCAGCATGTGAGCAAGTACAGCCCGCACAGCTTGGCCGAGAGTGTCTTCGTCCACGTGGTCTGCGACAATCTGCTCTGCGGAGCCAGCCATGTCGGAGTGCAGTGTCTCGATGGGTAGTGAAGCCCCGACCAAGGAAATGCAGTTGAAGAACCCGCGTTGCAGATCCGGTGGCAAGCTGTCGGCAAAATCTTTGAATGCGGGATGTTCCGCATTGGGGCGGTAGCGGATTTGTCCGTCTGCCTGAATACGATGCCACATTGGAAGCCGTTCGTGGTCGACAAGCTTTTTGCCGCGTCCGCCGTAAGTGCGTTTGGACCCATTCAAAATGCGCTCGATCACCTTCTTCAATCTGTCGCGCACAAGCGGCGGTAATTGCGCCGAGGACTTCTTGACGTCGATCTTCCAGTCCGCATCCATGCTGTTGGGAATGTCGATCTGGACCCGCGAAAGTTTGGTCAGTTCGGATTGACGGCAGAGGCCAAACCAGGTTCCGCTGACGATAAGCCGTTTCCCTCGGTACAGGTAAAACCCTTGAGATTTCAGATGGCCTTCCGGCCCTCCCAGATCCTCCCAATCCGTTTTGTTCATCTGTTTGTGGTGCGGGAGAGTGAAACTCTGAATGACCACATCGCCACGAACGAGGTTCAGACGATCTTCGGGATCGGCAATGGTCGCCGAATTCAGTCGTGCAAACGGATCAAGCGGTCGAAGCAAACGTCCGTTAAGCAGGATTCGAAGCGGTTTAGTTTCCTGCATGAAGCGGTGAAAAACCATCCGCAGGTGGCGCTCGGTTTCCGAGATGCGCTGATTTATGACTTCGGCGCGCTTGGCAGCATTGTGGGAATAGCCGCCCGTCAAACGGTCAAGCTTTTGCCAAAGGACCAGAGTTCCAACAGGCCCAAGTTTATCAATGCCGGGGATGCCATCGACGTCATCGGGTAGCTGCACCGCCCACTCATCCCGTGCTGCCACGTCGTCCAGATCCCAAATCGCAATCGAGGTGACCCCAGATTTTCGCGAAACCACAGAAAGGCGGCGGCATTGTGAGAAGCTGGCACTTTTCATCCCAAGACCAAAACGCCCTAGGTCCTGATCGTCGCGCGATGAAAGGGGGTTGCTGCTTCCTGGCCGCATGGCGGCAAGAAGTTCGTCTGCTCCCATGCCACTGCCGTCGTCAATCATTGCAATGTAGGGTTCGTCTGAATAAGTTTCAGTGACGATCTGAATCCGGTGGGCACCGGCCGTGATCGAGTTGTCGATGATGTCGGAAATAGCAGTCTCTAGCGAATACCCGATGTCGCGCAGCCCCTCGATGAGAGCGGCCGCCCTTGGTGTGGCATCGGCACGCCTGACGCTAGGCTTTTCACTCATTGAACGCACCTCGACAACTTGACCACTAGTCTTGCGCGAAGATCAATGACTTACAAGACTTGCAACCGATAGTTGACGTCGTTATCGAATAGCGTTCCGCAAAAGGTGTGCAATTTGTCGCGCCAAGAATGGCGGGACTGCGTTGCCAACTTGAACGTATTGCTGGGTCCGGTTGCCGAGGAACAGATAGTCGTCCGGGAAGGACTGCAACCGCGCCGCCTCGCGCACAGTCAAGCTGCGGCATTGGGCGGGGTCGGGGTGTATGAAATAGTGCCCATCCTTTGAAATGTGGCTGGTCACCGTGGTAGAAGGTTCGCGGCCCAGCTGGACCCGAAACCGGTCGTTGAATATCCCGCTGTGCCAGTTCTTGTGATCCGGGCTTAGCACCGCAGGAAAATCGATGGCCTTGGGGCTATAGCCGCGCACAGCGCCAAAGGCCGCCGCAAACAGATAGCGCCCAAGGTCCGTGGGCATGTGCCCGCGCGTTTCGTGCTGGGCGATGGCGCGCAATTCGGGCCGCTCCAACCAGGCTATCAGTGCGTCATTAGAGGCGCCATAGTTCGCCGGTAGGCTTGTATCATGGCGCGGGCCTGCGACCCTGTCCGGCCGGGCCAAGATGGCAAAGGCCGCTCCCATCGGGTCGTTCTTATAGGTTTTCGTCAGCCGTCTGGCTGCGCTGACAACTTCCCGTTGCCAGGCATCCGCGTCATCGCGCCCCCGACTGATCCCACTGCGCAGCCGCGCCATTTGCCCGATGACCTCGTTCACCGTGCGCGGCCCTGAAGCAACTGCAATCTCGGCCCCCTTGGCACGGCTTGCCAAGTCTGACCGTATGCCGACGATGATCACCCGGTGGCGGCGCTGCGGCACCCCAAACTCATCGGCGCGGACGATAAAGTCAGAGGGCTGTTTGGCGATTTGCAGGCTGGCCATGCCGTCTGCAACGCGGATGGCGTGCAGATCGTAGTGATGGCCGTGCCCGGTGCCCAACGAGACCAGGTCCTCCATCAACATCTCGAACACCAGGCGGCTTTCGATGGTGGACGAAAGCATGCCCTTGACGTTTTCCATCACGAAAGCAGCCGGGCGCAGGCGATCCAGCACCCCGATGTATTCGCGGAACAGGTAGTGCCTGGCGTCTTCCTCGGGCACGTAGCCGATCTTGCCCTTGGCTCGGGCTCGACCGACCAGCGAATAGGCCTGGCAGGGCGGGCCTCCGACCAGAATCGTGTCGTCGAAATCCTTGCGCAAGGTCTTGATGGACTGGTCGATGGCATTGGCCGCCGGGGTTGTGCCCAGTTCCAGACACCGCGCTTCTTCTGACGCCCGGCGCCAAGCCTGCGGGTCAACTTCCGACCAGTCAGGCTCTTCCGTCTGGCCAGCATGGAAATCCACAAAGGCTTTAGGCAGCTCGCCGTGGGTTCTGCGAAAGTCCCGAAGGAAGGCGCGTAAGGTCAGCGTGCGATGGGCCGAGGCTTCCTTTTCGATGGAAATGCCGATGTGGAAGGGCAGGTGGCCATCCAGATCCAATGAGGCGAACCCCTCGCCAAGGCCGCCCGGACCGGCAAACAGGTCAACGATGCCGAAAGTTGCTGGCAAATCAGGGGCCTCTCGCGTTCAATCCAGGTTTGTATAGCGGGTTCAGCAGCCGAGGCCAGGAGGCAAATGACAGACGTCGTCGATAGGCAGACCCGGTCGCGCATGATGGCCGGAATCCGCAACAAGGACACAAAGCCCGAACTTGCCCTTCGCTGCGCCCTTCATGCGTGCGGCTTTCGGTATCGGCTGCACCCGAAAGCGGTGACAGGGCGACCTGACCTTGTCTTGCCAAAGCACAAGGCCGTCATCTTCGTCCACGGATGTTTCTGGCATCGCCATCCCGGATGTCGTTTTGCCTCCACGCCTTCCACCCGAGTGGAGTTCTGGCAGGCTAAGTTCAATGCGAATGTGACGCGGGATCTGTTGGTGGTCGCGCGGCTTGGATCGGAAGGCTGGCGTGTGGCAACAATCTGGGAATGCGCCTTGCGCTCCCCTGCCATGGTCGAACTCTCAGCCGAGCGTGTCTGGGCTTGGCTGCAGTCTGATACAGCGATCCTTGAAATTGGCGGGGCGACGTTTCAGGCTGGCAACCCGAAGCATTAAAGCCGTCGTCTGTGCCAAAATCTGGCTTGAACATCCTGCGCCCTATCGCCTTTGCTTCATCACGCTCGCCAGCAACCGTTGCAACCCAAGCGACAAAGCCACGGCGGGCAGCATCGCGGCGTGCAGGACACCTGCAAATGCGGTCAGGATCACAGCGCAGATCGTAAATGCTGGAAGGGGCCCATCCGGCAAGTCGAACAGGCTGAATCGAAGCCAGCCCACCATGTAGACAACGGCAGAAGCCACGGAAATCGCATACACAATCGCCAAAACGCGGTTTACGTCGGTTTCGACAGCCTCAATGGCCGCCAAGCGTTGGCTGTTCCAACGCGGGGAGGGGTCTTGCACTCGCATCACTCCGAAAGCAGTTCAATCCAGGTGTGGACATCGTCCATTTCGATCGGCTTCCCCTGCAGGAAAGACCGATACCAGCGGGCAGCAATCGCGCCCCGCTTTTCCGTTCTCAATCTAATGCCGCGCCTTTCCAGATAGGTGTCCAGCGCCACCTCAAAGTCTTCAAGGGCCTTCAGGTCGTGTTCGACCATCGCCGAACGATTGCCCAGCAAGATCCACATCAGATCCACCTGGAACCGGTCATGCAGGGCCACAAGGGTTTCGACCGGCAGGCCCCGCTGACCTTTTTCGTAGCTGTGGTAAGCGCGATGGGAAACGCCAAGCGCTTCGGCCATCCCGACTTGGGACAGACCAATCTCGTTGCGCGTGATCGCAAGCCTTGCGCCGATTGAGGCAAACAGCTCCGACGTTTTCTGCGACATCCGCATTACCCAGTTGACGATGGCGTCATTTTGCGCAAGTATCGCACAAAATGACGTATTCAGCTCTATTCTGCATTCTGATCACGTCAGAATGTGCAGATCAAGCGATTCTATGCGTATTCAAACAGGAGGCCCACGCATGCACCAAGAACGCTTACTTTCCCCGAAGGAACTCAGCCAGACCGTCGGCCTCAGCGTCATGCAAATCCGTGCGCTGATGAACGAAGGGCGTTTGGAGTATATCGCCATTTCGTCCAAAACTCGGCTTCTGACCTTGAGTGGATGGGAGAAGTTTCGCCAGACGGCGACACGGTCGGGCGATCATTTGGATGTGAGCAACCAGACAGGCACCCGGCCAGACGGGCAAATGGTCAAACTGCCAGACATGCAAACAGGTAACCAGTGAGGTCAGCCCGCCATGGCAACCACCAATCTAAACATCAGCGTGATCGAAAAGCGCATGTTCAAAGAGGCCGAGGCGGCAAGCTATGCCGGCCTGCCGATCAAATACTTCAAGATCGCCTGCCCGGTGCAGCCGATCCAGCTGCGGCAGGGGGCGATGCTGTGGGACAAGCGCGACCTTGATCTGTGGATTGACGATGTGAAAACCGGCACCCTCGCGACCACTCATGATGCAATTCTGGGCCGCCTTTGATGACAGTCGTTCGGATCAAGGGGTTCAAGATTTTCAAGGATCGCCATGGGCGGATGCGCTGTTATCACCGCGAAACTGGCCAGAAGATCGACCTGACCACGGCCCCGATCGGCTCGGCCGCATTTCTTGCCGAATGCGAGAAAATCCGCACCATTGCCGATGCCAACAAGGCCAAAGCACCCAAGGTCGGCACGCTTGGCGGGCTGATCCAGTCCTACTATGAAACAGAACATTTCAAGAATCTGTCCCCGTCCACCCGCCGTGACTACCGGCAGTGCGCCGATTTTCTGGAACCTATCCGCGACACCCCGATCCATGTGATCGACACGCCTCTTGCTGCGGGCATCCACGACAAGGCCGCCAAGAAGATCGGCTGGCGCCGCGCCAACATGCTGCGCACGCTGCTGAGCGAGGTTTTTCGCTTTGCTATCCCCAAGGGCCTGATCTCGGCCAACTTTGCCACCGGCGTCATCCCAAAGCCCCGTCCGTCCAGCCTAGCCTATGCCAACCGCCCCTGGGAGCCGGAGGAATGCGATCTGGTCCTTCAGCACGCGCCGCCGCATGTCCGTGTCGTTCTGGCGGTATTGATGAACACTGGCCTTGATCCATCCGACGCCCTGAACCTGCGGCGCGATCAGATGGACGGCGAGACGATCTGGGGCGTGCGTGGCAAGACGGGGGTAGAGGTGGCCATTCCCGTCGGCCCCACCCTGCGAGCCGCGTTGGACCTGGCCCCGAGGCATTCGGCGGCCACGCTGTTGGCCAACTCTCGGAGCGAGCAATGGACCTACAACGGCTTTTCCACCGTTTGGCACCGCTTCAAGACCGGGTTGGAGAAGGATGGCGTTCTGACCTCGGGCCTGACCCTGAAGGGCCTGCGCCACACCGTGGCCACCACGCTGCGCGAGGCAGGGCTGGACGAACGCCGCATCGCTGATCTTCTGGGGCAGAAAACCCTGTCCATGGCGCGGCACTATTCCCGCTCGGCCAACCTTGCCGCCAAGAACCGCGAAACCATGGCGACTTTGGAAACCGAGAACGCCCGCCGGGCGCAAATTGTCAAACCTTCCGCCAAAAGCGTCAAACCCAAGCCGAAAGGGGCATCTGAGTGAAAAGAACTTCCAGCGATTTCAAGGATTTAGGTGGTGCCCAGAGCCGGAATCGAACCAGCGACACGCGGATTTTCAATCCGCTGCTCTACCAACTGAGCTATCTGGGCACCGTTGTGAAAACCGAAGCTTTCAAGTGGCGGGGTGATACGTCAGGCGTTGCGGGCTGTCCAGAGGGTTGGTGAAGAAAAACGCCGCCTATTGCGGGCGTTGGGGTGGCGGTTGGTCGGAGGATGCATCGTCTTCCTCATGCGGCGTTGCAGGCACCCGGTAGCTTTCATTCAGCCAGCGGCCAAGGTCGACATCGGCGCAGCGACGCGAGCAGAATGGCTTGTATTTGGGGTCGGTATCTTTGGCGCAGACGGGGCAGGTCACTTCAGCACCTCTGACAGCGGGTTGCGGTCGCGTTTGCGGGTCATCTCGAACAGGCCGAGGGTGGTCCAACCGGCGAGGTTGGTTTCGGCGGCTTCGGATTTGAAGGCAGCGCGGATGACCTGATCAAGGATGGCGCGCTCTTTCTTCGGCATAGGTGCGAAGTCGACCACGATCTGGCCACCAAGGCCGCGCAGGCGCAACTGGCGGGGCAGATCGCGGGCGGCGGCGATGTTCACCTTCAGCGACGCGGCGGGCGAGGTGTCAGGGCCGGTGTTCACATCAACGGCCACCACAGCCCGGGTCGTCTCGATCAGCATGTTGCCGCCGCCCGTCAGCGGCACGCGGACATCACGCAAACCGTCCAGCATCTCAAGCACGCCTTGCGCCGCAAAGCCACCTTCGACCACCTCATCCGGCTCCGGATCAGCCCAGTCGCGCCATGCGGTTTCATGTGCGCCGGCACCTTCAACCAGCAGTTCCGGTCCGCCGTCGAGGTCGCCCAGAACGGCAGTGGCCAGATCGCGCATTGTCACGATGTCGGCGGTGATCTCGCTTGCCTCGGCATTGGCGGCGGCAGAGCGCAGGATCAGGCCCAGCTCCTCATCCGCACCCGCCATGGCCTCGGCGGCCAAAGCCTCCAGCTCGCCGCGCAACGCCTCATCCTTGATCCGGCGCGAGATGTTCAGGCCGGGGGCATCGGGCGTCACAATGGCGAGGCGGGATTTGAACAGCAGACGCGAAGAGACGGGCAGTGCCTTGCCGGGCTCAGCGGGGCCGGTAACCTGCACGATCACTCTCTGCCCGGGAGCCACGCCGTTGGTCTGACGCAGAAAGCCCGAGCCTTCGGGCAGCCGGACGAACATGCCGCCTTGGCCTTTCATCGGCCGGTCAGCGACGGCGCGGTAGATCGCACCGGGCAGCGGGGTATCATCGGCCGGGTCAACCAACAATTCCTCAAGCTGACCATCGACGATCAGGGCTGCGGCGGCTTGACCGTTCACTTCATCCAGCACAACGACACGGCCAATCATGAAAGTCTCCATATCGGATATCCGGCGGCCGCCAACAGCGCCGCGGTTTCGGCGAGGGGCAGGCCGACGATGCCAGTGAATGAGCCGGAAATCCACGGGATGAAGGCCCCAGCCGCCCCTTGGATCCCGTAGGCCCCAGCTTTGCCATGCCAGTCGCCGCCCGCCAGATAGGCGTTCAACTCCATGTCCGACAGCCGTTTCATCTTCACCGCCGACACGCTGTCCCGGGTCCAGACCTGCGCCCCCCGCCGCACGGCGACCGAGGTGATGACCTGATGACGGCGGCCGCCAAGGTCGGTCAGAAACTCTGCCGCCTCGCCCGCATCGCGCGGCTTGCCGAGGATGCGGCGGCCGAGGGCGACCGTGGTGTCGGCGCAGAGCACGATGTCATCGGGGTCCGAAATCACCGCAAGCACTTTTTCGCGCGCCACGCGGGCGCAATAGGGCCGGGGCAGTTCGCTTTTTCGGGGGTCTTCGTCAATGTCCGGCGGCATCACCGCGTCGGGGACAATGCCAAGCTGCGCCAGCAGCTCCCTGCGGCGTGGGCTGGCCGACCCAAGGATAAGCTTCATTTCGGTTTCCCGCCGGCCGTGATCCGAAAACCGGTTCCCACTTTCCGGGACGTGCTCACTTGAAGCGGTAGTTGATGCGACCCTTCGACAGATCGTAGGGGGTCATTTCGACCTGCACCTTGTCGCCCGCCAGAACCCGGATGCGGTTCTTGCGCATCTTGCCTGCCATCACCGCGATCAATTCATGGCCATTGTCGAGTTCAACCTTGAATGTCGCGTTCGGCAGGAGTTCCTTCACGACACCGGGGAATTCGAGGATATCTTCCTTGGCCATGGTCTCTCCAATAGGGGTTGGCCCGCGTTAAGACGCAGGCTTGGCGGCGCATATGCGCCTGACTGCGCGGCATTTCAAGCGGAAAGTGGCGGTTGCGGGGCGGGCGTGGCTTTGTTAGGCCGTAGTCTTCATTCGCGCGGGGGCCATCCCATGTCACATGTCGTCAAACTCGGGATCGGCAGTATCGTTCTGGGGCTGGTTGTCCTGGGGTTGAAGGTCGTGGCGTGGCAGATGACCGGGTCGATTGCGCTGTTGTCGGATGCGCTGGAAAGCATCGTGAATGTGGCGACGGCGGTGGCGGCTTTGGTGGCGATCCGGGTGGCGGCATTGCCGGCCGATCACAACCATCCGTATGGCCATCACAAGGCGGAATTGTTCAGCGCGATCCTGGAAGGCGTGATGATCATCCTCGCCGCCATTCTGATCCTGCGCGAGGCCTGGCATGGGTTGCAGACGGCGCACCCGTTGATTGCACCTCTGCGCGGGTTGCTGGTGAATGGCGTAGCTTCGGTATTGAACGCGGTCTGGTGTTGGGTGCTGATCCATCAGGGTCGCCGCAACCGCTCGCCGGCGTTGGTGGCGGACGGCAAACATTTGCTTCTGGATGTGATCTCATCGGTGGGGGTGACCTTTGGCGTTTTGATCGCGATCG
>JBDTQR010000054.1:0-23265 GCA_039932095.1 bacterium
AGCCTAGGCTGGCGACCTTTCTGCGTCCAGTCCTCATGGCTCTTGCCCTGCTGGGTCTCGCCGCCCCGGTTGAGGCCCAGATTGCCCACGTGATGACCGAAGCCGAGTGGTCGGACGCGGAGCTTCTTGCCGAACAGGCGCATGAAGCCGAGGACGACGCCGGTGCCGTGGCGCAGCTTCAACCGATCATCACCGCTGGCGCGGCGCTGTTCGGCGCCGACAACCCACGGCTCATTCTGCCGCTGCGCATGCTGTCGACCAGTCTTGCCAATCTGGAACGCTTTCCCGAAAGCACCAGCGCCGCCCTGCAAGCGACCCGCATTGGTCGCAGGGCCGGGGGCGAGGACATGCTGCTGACCCTGTCCGACCTTGCGCGCGACCGTCTGGATGCCGACGATACCGCCGCAGCCGCGCTGCTTGCGGCCGAGATGGTGATCCAGGATACCGCGGATGATGGCACACCCGGCCCCTATGCTCAGGAAGGTGCCGCACTCTGGGCCTTGGCATTGTTGCGGGCGGGCCATCCCGATGATGCCCTGGCGCGCCTGTTGCCGGTTCTGCGACTGGCGCCGGAAAACCAATCGAGCGATGCCGCAGACCTGATCGACCTGTTCGACACTGAGGCGGACGTGACCGACGATGCCAAGGTCACTGTCTGGACCAACCGTGCCCTGGATGCCGAGGCCGCCCGTGACCGTGATGACCAGACGCTGCTGCAAGGCCTCGATCCACTTTACACGGCGCTTCAGCAAAATGAAGCCACCACCGCCGACCGCGCCGGGCGGCAGGCGCTTTCGTTGGTCGCTGCAGATGATCCACTGGTGACCGCAAGCTACTTTGCCCTGCTTCTTGCGACGCAGAAGTCTGGCCAGAATGACCTTGCCGCCACTTGGGCACTGCGGCTGGGTGAGATGCCGCCCTACTACCTCGCCTCATTGAGCAACGACCCGCTGCCGATTCTGGAAACCTCCGCCGATTGGCTGCTGAACCAGGGTCAGGTGGTACAGGCGGTCAACCTGAGCGAATATATCGCGACGCTAGCGCCGCTCCGCGACCCCGCTTCCGCATCCCGGGCGCTCGCCCGCCTTGGGGCGGCGTACCGCGACGCCGGCCGCGCGCCTGAGGCGCACAGCACGTTGCAACAGGCACTGGCCAGCCTCGGGCCTTCGCCGCAAGGCCAATCTGCCGCCCTCGCCGTCCAGATCGAATCCGACCTCGCCCTGTTGGCCCGCGACCAAGGCGATCCGGCACAAGCCGAGGCGGTCTATGCTGCCGCCCGTACCTTGCTGACCACCACGGACGCCGGGCTGGATGCCCACGGCTGGGCCTTTCTGCTGGCCGAACAACGCGACTTTCTGGTGACGCAGAATCGCCTGCCCGACGCCCTTGTGACGGCGACAGAAGCCGTGGCGCAGATCAAGGCGCATGGCGGCGACCGCGACGTGCAAGTGCCGGCTCTGCGCGACCTCGCCGAAAGCCAGCTGAACACCGGCGATACCGACGCGGCCCAGAAAACCTTGACGCTGGCGCTGACCGGTCTACCTCCCACCGACCCTAATCGACCACGCCTAGTTGCCTTGCAATCCGCCCTGCCCGGTCATGGCAGCCTTACCTTTACGACCACGACCGACCTGCCCGGTCTTGTTGCCCTGGTCGAGGCGGCCCGCTCGGCGCAGTCGCTTGGCAACCACAGCACCGCCCGCGATCTGCTGAGCCAGGCGATCACGGCCCTGCCGCCCGAGCATCCGATGCTGCCCTACCTGCAGGCCGGTCGTGCGGATATCGAGGCTGCGACCGACCCCGAGGCCGCCTTGACCGACCTGCGCGCGGCCACGCTTGCCTTGACCAAGCCCGACCGCCGCAGCGAGCCGCAAGCCCGCGACCACCTCGCGCTGCATGTCACTCTTGCGCTCCAGATGGCGGAACGGGCCACTGGCCCTGCCGCATTGAACCTGATGACCGAGGCGTTTCAGGTCGCCCAACGGGTCAATGACCTGTCTGCCGCCGCAGCCCTGACCCGTGCGACCGCCCGTCTGCAAGGTGATGGCCCGGGTGCCGCCAGCCTTGCCCGCCAACTCGACGATGCCGATCGTGCTTTGGACACCGCCCGGCAGACCATGATCACCCAACTGGCCAGCGGTCAGCCGTCCGATTCCCTGTCGCTGGATGAGGCTCGCGACAACCGGGCGGCACTGTTGGCCGACCTCGCCCGCAAATTCCCGGATTATGCCGCCTTCGCCGACCCCAAACCGCTGGACCTGCTGTCCACTGCGGCGCTGCTGCGGCCCGACGAGGCGTTGTTGCTTTATGCGACGGCCGATCCAGAAACCGCCGGAGCGCAGGCAACGGGCACGGTTTTTGCCCTGACGCATGACAGTTATATGACCGCCGACCTGCCGCCCCGCGCCACCCTCGTTGCCCTTGCCCGTGACCTGCGCTGTGCCGCAGCCCTGACCGATCCGCGCTGCGGCAGCGGGCGCAGCGGCACCCGGGGTGCGTTCAGTCTTGACGCCGGGGCCGATGCCAGTGGACCTGCGTTTGATCTGACATTGGCGCGTGACGCGGGCCGGGCGCTCATTGATCCAGTGGCTTCGCTGCTGAAGGGCAAGACCGCCTTGATCGTGGTGCCTGATCGCAGCCTTGCCGCCCTGCCGTTCCATTTGCTGCTGACCGCCGACACCGCGCCCGGCACCGCACTAAATCTGGCACCGTGGCTGATCCGGCAGGCGTCGATCACCATCCTGCCGTCGGTGTCCAGCCTCGCGGCGCTGCGGCACAAGACCGGGCAGGATGGCACGGCTCCCCTGCCCTTCCTTGGCATCGGCGACCCGGTCCTTGGCGCTGACCTCGGCGGCGCGCCGGAATTCGACTGCCAGACCCCACCCTCGACCCTCTTGGTCTCGGCCCTGTCCAGCCCAACCGATCTACGCGGCGCAACTGATCTTGCGGTGCTGCCCGCGCTGCCTGATACGCGCTGCGAACTTACCCGGGCGGCCGGGCTGTTCGGCACCCCGGACGCGGTGCTGCTGCAAGCCGACGCGACCGAAACCCGCGTCAAGGCCCTGAGCGCCTCGGGAGAACTTGCCCGCTACCGGGTGATCTCTTTCGCGACCCATGGCCTGATCGCAGGAGAGCTTGGCGCGGCGAATGCCGGTCTGGTCCTGACACCGCCGCGCCAGCCCAGCCCCGACGATGACGGACTGCTTTCGATCACCGATATTGCCATATTGCGGCTGAACGCCGATTTCGTGATCCTGTCTGCCTGCAACACTGCCGCCGGTTCCGCAGACCGGTCCGAGGGTTTGTCGGGCCTCGCCTCAGCGTTTTTTCTGGCGGGGGCGCGCAGTGTTCTGGTGTCGCACTGGCCGGTCTATTCGGATGCTGCCACCCGCCTGACATCGGGCCTTGTCGAGGCCATGGCGCAAGCCCCCGGCATAGGCCGCGCCGAGGCGCTGCGCCGGTCGATGCTGGCGATTCTCGATGATCCCAAATCCGACGCCAGGATGCTGAACCCGGCCTGGTGGGCGCCATTTCTGCTTGCGGGGGACGGCGGCTGATCGGACCCGGCGGCACGGGTCGAGGCCGAACTAGGGTGCGCGCCCGAAGATGGCTACCGACAAGAGCAAATAGGCCACCAGCAGCCAGACTGCGCCCAATACGGTCAATTGCCAGCGCAATTCCCCGGCATAGTCACGCGCTCCGAGCCAGCCTTGCACCGCCGCCCCACCCTGATGCAGCGGAAAGCTCCGCAGGTCCGCCGTCGCATACGCCAGACCCTGATGCGTCTCGCGCAGCGTCCCGAAACTGACCAGAACGTTGAAGCTGTAAAACGCAAAGACCACCAGCCGCGCCACCAGAAAATCCGGTTTCTGCCCGGCGAAAAACACCATGACCGCAATCAGCGCTGCATGCAGGTAAATCACCCGGTACCAGTCATTGTCCGCCCGGGAGCGCAGGGCCATCACGAGGCCCAGAGTCTCTGACAGCTTTACCCCTGCCATCACGGGCTCGCCCTGCTCCATGGGTTCGGGGGCTTCAGCGGCTTCGGTCTTCATGGTTGTCTGGCCCCATCCTTGCCGTTCGCCGCGAGACTGCCCGATCCCCCAGCCAAGATCAACAGTCTGAAAGGCCATCCCGTCGGTCGTCAGAGCCACGGGGGCCAGAGGAAGGACCGCCCAAAATCCGGCCGCGGCCTGCCCCGGTCTGCAGATTTCCCGCCACTATTGACCTAACCCCGTCTCAGAGTGGCCATGATTCAATCACATTTGCTCCAAAATGTGTTGCTAACCCGGACCATAAGACTTCCGCAACCAGACCCATCGTCTATTCCGAACGAAAGGTGGCGTTGATGAGCATGATGTTTGCTTTCGAAGGCGCCGACCTTTTCGCCTTGCCAGCAGGGACCAAACTCTTGAATGGCCTCTACGAGATCGTAGAGCCGCTGCAAGAGGGCGGCTTTGCCATGACATATGTGGCGCGAGACAGCCTCGAACGCCATGTCGTGATCAAGGAATGCTTCCCCGCCGGGCTTTGCACACGTCACGAAGGTCAAGTGCGCGCCAGAACCGAGGATCTGCATGACAAGTTCGAATCGCTGAAGAAAGAATTCCTGCGCGAAGCCCGTGGCGTCGCGACCCTCAAGCATCCCTATATCGTCAACGTCTATCAAGTGTTCGAAGAGAACAATACGGCCTATATGGCGCTTGAATATGTCGCTGGCATGGATCTGATTTCCGTGCTGGAACAGGAACCGGAACGGCTGACTGCGGCCTTTATCGACGCGGCGCTGCGTGAAACGCTGAAAGCGGTGCGGCACATTCACGCCAACGGCGTTATTCACCGTGACATCGCCCCTGACAATATCCGGGTGGACGCGGCAGGCCGGATCACCCTGATCGACTTTGGTGCGTCGCGGCCGCGCGACCTCAACTCGACTTCGATCGACAAAGCGATCAGCGCCATCAAGGAAGGCTATTCGCCGCCGGAATTCTACGCCCCCGACGAAGACCAGGAATTTTCCAGCGACCTCTATTCTGTCGCGGCGACATTTCATCATCTGATCACCGGCGAAGCGCCTGTCGATGGTCTTGCGCGCAAGCAAGCCATCTTGGCAGGCCAGCCCGATCCCTATATGCCGCTGACCTCCGGCGATTGGGATTTCGGCAATCATATCCTTGCCTCCATCGACCAGGCTCTTGATGTAACCAAGTCGTTGCGCCCGCAGACTGCTGACAACTGGCTGGCACTGTTGGATGAACTGCCCCGTGAAAAGGCGCGCAGGCCCGTGCTTGTGCTGACCACGACACCCCTGCAGGCTGCAATCTCGACGATGGTTCGCGACGTCAACGAAACGCTGGAAACGGCGACGACCGCGCTGAACGCGGCCCGGGTGAAATCCGTCGATCTGCAGGCAGCCAAACCGAAGCGGAAGCAGTGGTTTGACGTCGTCGGCAACCCGATCGCCGATCTCAACGACTGGGCATTGCAACAGGAACTCCTCCGTGAGGCAGAGATCGCCGCCGCTGCTGCAGCGCTGGTTGTGCCCGACGAAGTCGAAATTCTGCCGGAGGTCGATGAAGTGCCTGTCGAACTGCCGCTTGCTCCAGAGCCGCCCTTGTGCGCCACAGCCAGCAAGAAGCCGTTCTTTGCCAGCTTGTTTCCGCTTTTCGCACCGCGTCGCCCAAAAGCCTGCTGACCCTTAGGATAATCTGGAAGGACCGCCCACGCCATGAACTTCATTCGCAATATCATTGCCGAAAAACGCAACTCCAAAGCCCATGAAGTTGATCTGCCGCACAGCGAGCCAGTTTTTGCAGATGATCCGGCCCCGGCGAAAGACCATCTCAATGCGATGTGGAACTACACCAGCCCGGCGACGGAACCGCCGATCGCCACCCCGGTTGCCGCGATTGAAGTGCCCGACATCAACATCTTCTCCGACGAGGAAGATGACACCGAACTGCTATCCTTCGAGCCCGATTTCGATGAGAGGGCCGACCCGTTTGCCGACGAGCGTCGCATGCTCGCCGCAGAGCCGGAACTGAACCACAGCGCGGTATCCGAGATTGACGGCCTTGGCGGACAGCCAGCCCAGCCCCTGCGCATTCATCACGTGGCGAACACCGCCGCCCATAACGGTGACGCGCGGTTGACTTCGGATGCCCTTCCAATGCTGCTGCGCAACAAACTGCCTTCAGCGGACGCTTTCCAGCGGACCGAACTGCCGGCGCCGCCAAAGATGCCGGAGGGCGACCTGGACGAGGAACGTCGTTTGCGTCGGGCCTATCTGATCGAAGAGGAAACCCAGGCCGTCCGCGAGATGCCCGAAGTCGAGCACCATGCGCCGCCTGAGGCCACGACCGAATCCCTGCGGCGCCCGACCTTGCACGACATGCCGTTTGTGGAATTCAGGCCCGACCGCCAGCCGGAAGACCTTGGCGCAGATGCCAAGATTGCAGTGCCGCCACCCGCAGGTGGACGTGGCACGAACCGGTCCGGCCGCGTCAAGACACGGCTTCTCGGGTTCAACCCGGCCACACTTGGGCCGACCAACGCCTTTGAAACCGAAACCGTCCAACAGGTTGAAGCGTTTCCGGTTGGTTGGCTTGTCGTCGTTGAGGGACCCGGCCTCGGGACGCCATTTGCGCTGCATGACGGGGTTGCCCGGATTGGTCGCGGCGACGATCAGACCATTTGCCTGAACTTCGGCGACAACTCCATCTCGCGCGAAAACCATCTTTCCATCGCCTTCGACACCGAGCAGAGCGCGTTCTACATCGGACAAAGCGGACGATCCAACATCGTGAGGTTGAACAAGAAGCCGCTCCTCAGCACAGAAAAAGTCACGAACGGCGATCAGATCCGCGTCGGTGAGACGACCCTGCGGCTGGTTACGCTGTGCGGCGATGACTTTACCTGGGCCCGGAAGTCGTAAGTAGCAAGCATCATGCTGAATCAGGTTCAATTTGTGTATGACGCGGCAGTGGTTGCCGCGATCGGACGCCGCGAATTGCAGGAAGACGCGATTGCCTCGCGTTTTCCGGCCAAGTCGGAACTGGCTTATGTTGTTCTGGCGGATGGCATGGGCGGCCATAGCGACGGCGATCTGGCCAGCCAGATCGTGGTGCAGGAATTCCTCGACGAGATGGAATTGCATGCCGATGACCCCGCCAATCTGGAGCGCAACATCAGCCTGGTCCTGCGCCATTCTATCGACCGTGCGAACCGGGCGGTTGCCAGCGAGATTTCCACCAACCCCGACAGAACAGGCATGGGGACCACCTTTGTTGCGCCGGTCTTCCTGCGCAACCGCCTGTATTGGGTGTCTGTGGGCGACTCGCCGCTTTATCTGATGCGCGGCAACCGGTTGAGCAGGCTGAATCAGGAACATTCCTTCGCAAAGCGGCTTGACCGTCTGGTGTCGGACGGCCTGATTTCCAAACGCGATGCCGACCTGGACCCGGACCGTCAATGTCTGACATCGGCCCTGTCCGGCGGGTTTGTGGCCGAAATCGACCTCCCGGACCGTCCATTGGAACTCTTGGACGGTGACGTGGTGATCGTTGCCAGTGACGGCCTGCTCTTCATTGACGAAAGTCAGGTCGCACGGCTGGTCTTTGAAAATCGTGACCGGCCCAGCACCGAAATCAGTGCGCGGCTGATCCGGGAAATTCAGGAAAACGACGATCCGCAGCAAGACAATGTCTCGCTTTGCGTCATCAAGGTCAGCCAGCCGGCGCCGGCCGAAAAACTGCAACCGCCTGCCCCCATCAGGCCACGCAAGATCACCCCCAAACGCACGACCGTCCAGCTTCAGGTCCAGCGCAAGGATAACCGTGTAATCCGCAAGTTTTCCTTGCAAAGTGAAGATTGAACTCCATGGCACAGTCAGACCAAGTTGCGATCCAGCTGCACCGGGCGCTTGAAACCGGGGCCTTGCCACCGGAAGGCCGCCGTCTTGGTCACCAGCTCATGGCTCAGTTGCATCATTCGGTTCGCATCGCCGTCGTCGGCCTCGCTGGCGCGGGCAAGACAAGCCTGATCAACATGTTGCTGGGCGGCGAAGTCATGCAGGGGTTCCGCGGTGTGGCGGCAATCGAGCTGGGTTACGGCGATGTGGCACGCGGCCAGATCACCTTGGCCGATGGCACGATCAAAATGGTCACCGGTGTGGTCAATCAGTCTCATTTGCCGCCCGGAACCGCGCGCGTCAGCCAGCAACTGCCGGATTCGCGGTTGAAGGAGTGGAGTTTTACCGAAGTAAATCTTTCTGACTCGGCCTCCGGTCAAAGAGAGCTGCTCGACTGGATGACCGAACGGTGCGACTTGGCGATCTGGTGTTCGCAGCAGTTTGACGACCGCGAAAGAAATCTGTGGACCAACGTGCCGGATCATTTGAAGGATCACAGCTTTCTGGCCCTGACCCGGGCAGACCGCCTCCACATGAAGGGCGAATTGACCCAGCGCATCGCCCGGCTGCAGCCCATCGTCAATGACGAATTCTTCGGCCTTTATCCGGTGGCGACGCTGCAGGCCATCGCGGCACTGAAAGCCTCGGCCACAACCAATGATCCGCTTTGGCAGTCGAGCGGTGGCAGTGCGTTGGTGGACGGAATACGGCAGCAGATCGAAAAGGCCAAGTCGGCGGCTCTCGACCATGCCTATGTGCTTTTGCAAAGGTACAAGGCAACCTCGTCCCCAATCGACGATCAACCGGAGACCCCGGCCCCCCAACCCCGGCTTGCAGCAAACACCCGCGCCAAAGGGATTGCCGAAGCAGTCGCAAGTTCGTCGCCCACCCGCAAATCCGATTCGACCAACGTGATCAACGTCGCCTTGGATGTCCTGCGGGACTGCGCCGATGAGCTGCTTGCCTCACCTGACGGCGTCAGCGGCGACGCGGCAGACCGCATCCTTGACCGGTGCAGCTGGACTGCCGGTGAACTGGTCAAACTGCTTTCGGACAGCACCGATCCCAGCCCGCATCTTGAAGCGTTGCGCGAAGGGGCGGTGGAAGGCGAACAAATGGTGATGTTGCTGCGGCTGGAGCGCGGGGAAAATGCTGCCGAAGATTCCTTGACGGTGTTGTTGCAACTGAAAAAGGATTTGGCGCAATGGGTAGCAGATTGACAAATTATTGCCATTTTTCACAGCCTTATTGGTTTCTGAATGTGAACAAAGGCGTCCGATCCATGCCTATTCTGCCTGACTTCGCGCGTCCCGGTGGCAGCAGCCCGTTCCTGCCCGGGATCTGCTCATGAACTACATTCCGCAGCCCCTGTTTCGCAACGAGGCCAATCCAGTCGGACTTCAGGATTATCAGAAGTCAGGGCTGGAAAGCCTTGCAGACTTTGCCGAAAAGTCAAAACAGCTGGAGACATCGTTGCAGGTGCTGGCAAGCCTGTGCGGTGACGGCGCCTCGCGGGCCGTCGCGCAGCTGCAACAGGATCTGGCCGACTTCGAACCTGCCATCACCATTGTCGGCCAGGTAAAGTCGGGCAAGACCACGCTGGTCAACGCCCTCGCGGGGTGGTCCGATCTGCTGCCATCTGATGTCAACCCGTGGACCTCGGTCGTCACTTCGCTGCATTTGATCCCCGGCCAACAGCGCCGCGAAGTTGGGGCACGTTTCCAGCTGATGAAAGAGGACGAATGGGACCGTCTCCTGTCCAAAGGCGGACGTCTGGGCGAGTTGGCCCAACGCACGGATGCCGGCAGCGAACTGGAAAAGATCCGCCAGCAAATCGAGGTCATGCGTGAGAAGTCGCGCAACCGGCTGGGCAAGAAGTTTGAACTCCTGCTCGGCCAAAAGCATGAATATGGCTATTTCGACCGCAACCTGCTGGAACGTTACATCTGCCTTGGCGACGATTTCCTTAGCGACGCCGAAGCGGAAGACGCAGGCAAGCAAGGCTGGTTCGCCGACATCACCCGCTCCGCCGATCTCTATCTGCATTGCAACAGCATGCCGTTTCAGATGTGCATTCGCGACACCCCGGGGGTGAATGACACCTTCCTGATGCGCGAACAGGTGACCATCGGTGCCTTGCGCGACAGCCGGGTCTGCGTCGTCGTCTTGTCGGCGCAACAGGCGCTGACCTCGACCGACATGGGGCTGATCCGCCTGATCACCAACCTGAAGTCCCGTGACGTGATCATCTTTGTCAATCGCATTGACGAATTGGCGGACCCTGCCGCCCAGGTTGGCGAGATCGAAAAGAGCATCCGGAACACGCTGGCCCGCCATCAGGGGCCGATTGATGCCGAGATCATTTTTGGCAGCGCCTATTGGGCCAACAAAGTCCTGTCTGACGAGATCGACACCATATCACCTGCCAGTGCCGCATCGCTGGTCAATTGGGCGGAGTTCGCGTTGCACGACAAGGATCTGTCGCGCAAACCGGCTGAAATGATCTGGCAACTGTCCGGCATGGAACGGCTGAACCGGGCGGTAGCAGAGCATATCGTATCGTCGATTGGCAATCCTCACCTACGCAAGATCGCAGGTGCCGCCGTTACGATCGCCGGCAGCCTACAGGCCGCCAATACCGTCCGTGTTTCGGGCGTGGCGAACGACGTGACTGTCGATATTGCCAATCTTGACGCCGAATTCTCGCAATTGGCCAAATTGCACAAGGATAAATTGTCCGAAGATCTTCTAACGACGAAACATGCCCATGTCGGCCGCGCGGACCGCGCCCATGCCAGTTTCCTGGAACGGGCCACCCACTCGCTCGTCATGCATCTTGAGGATTACGGCGAGCAGATCGTCTGGGAATATGACCCCAACGGATTGCGTGTCCTGCTGAAGGCGGCATATTCGACCTATGTCGCCAAAGCCACGTCCAGCTCGAAACTTCACTATAGATCAACCGTCGAGGATGTGGCCGAGTTGCTGTATAAATACTTTGGCGAAAGCGTCGAAGGCATCGAGCTTGCTTTGCCGGAGCCGCCGGATGCGCCGGCACCGGTAAGTCTGGCCCAGACCATCATTCTCGACTTCAACGACGGTTGGTGGAAATCCTGGTGGCGGCGGACACGCGGCTACAAGGCATTCTCGGACCGGTTTTATGCGATGATTGCCGCTGAAACCCAGGACTTCATTGCCCAGTTCAAGTCGCTGCCTGCCGAGGAATTCACCCAGCAGCTTGAATCGGTACTGAATTCGTTTCTCGATCAATGTCGCGCGGTGGTCGCTGAAATCGGCGCGGGCCAAGTCGAGAGGGGCAATATGAAAGGGCCGTTCCTGAGCGGCGAAGACCAAGGTCGCAATGTCGCGATCGAAAATCTGGTCGTCGAATTCAGGGGTCTGGTCAGAAAGATCGAAGCAGATGGGAAGCTGGCATGATGATGGACACTGAATTTGCGACCGAGGCTGGTGGTGCCGCCAAGCCGCGCCTTGCCCTGATGGGCGAGTTCAGCTCTGGCAAGAGCACGCTGTCGAATCTTCTGTTGGGAAGTCAAATCCTTCCGACCCAGGTCACGGCAACCCGCCTGCCCCCGGTCTATGTCACCTATGGCGAGCCGTCCGCCTACGCCATCGGCCATGACGGCACGCAATGCGATGTCGATCTGGCGGATCTGAGCGAGGTTTCTCCAGAACAATACCGCTCTCTGCATGTCGCGATGATCTGCGATACGCTGGAACTGTTTGACCTGGTCGACATGCCGGGCATTTCGGACCCCAACATGCCCGCTGATACGTGGGATTCTATTGTCAGTGCCTGTGACCACGTCATCTGGTGCACCCATGCCACCCAGGCGTGGCGTCAGTCAGAGGCTGCCATGTGGGAACGCATGCGCGAAACCTCGAACGGTGCCGCCCTGTTGGTGATCACCCAATTCGACAAGTTGCAGAATGCCCGCGACCGTGACCGCGTGCTGCACCGGGTCAAAGGCGAAACCGAAGGCAAATTTACTGCCGTCTACCCGGTATCGCTGATCGACGCGCTGAAGGCCGAAGACGACATGGATATGTGGAAAGCCAGCGGCGCCAATGACTTCATGGAGCATCTGGTCGAGATTGTCCTGTCGCCCGTCCCTCCTGCCCGAATGACAGAGCCCGCCCCTTATGAGGCGGACGATTTGGCCAGTTACGCAGCGCTCATGCCCGACCACGATGTCGACCTGATCGAAATATCAGCGCCGGAATGTGATCCGGACGAGGCTGACTTGGACAATTCAGACGACACAAACTTCCAGACCTGTGCAACGGCGGCCCCACGGGTCGAACCGCGCAGAGTACGGGCAAAGTCACCAGACCGCGCAACGCCACGTCCGACCAATGCCCCAGATTGGGTGAGCATGTTGGAAATCGGGGCGCCTTGATTTGAAAATTCAGGACCAGATGCAGCGCTTCCTGGATGACAGCCCCAACCTCGAGGTGGCTGCGTTCGGTGATTTGTCGTCCGGTCTCATCCTGAGTTCGGCTTCAAGCACGCTGGTGCCGCGCGAAGTACTGAATCTGTTGGGGGAAAAGGCGGCCGAATGCATGGCCTTTCTGGGCCGCCAGCACCTCGCACCTGCCGGCGGATCGGCTGATATCGGAAACTCGATTATCCATTTCACCGAAGAAAAGTGTGAAGTCTTCGCGCGTGGTTCGGCCGCGTCCAACGATGTCATCTGCGCCGTTTGCGATGGCAGTGCCGGCCTTAAGCCACTGATGCGCAAAGCATTGGCCCTGTCCAATCAGATCGCAGGGCCGGAATGACACTGGTCGAGAAAGAGCAGACGCGGCAACAGCCGGACCGGACCGCACGCAAGCGGTCAATCGCGCAAAGGTTGGCCGCAGACCCGCGCCTGCTTGCGACAGAGAGAGGCGTGCTTCCTGATGGCAGCGACGCCCGAATTGCAGCTTTGCTGAAAGAGATCGATGAGACGGTCCTGCCCCGTGTGCTGTGCATCAAAGACGCCAAACGCGAGATCGCCCTGCTGGTCGTTTCGCATCGCCGGCTGATTGACGTAGACATGCCAGGTCGCGCAGCCTTGCCTCGCGAAAGTGACACCCTGCCGACCCGGCTCGCCAACCGGCTGGCCGAAGTCGCGGCAAGGCCCGGCGCGGTGAGTCTGAGCATCACGCGCCGACCGTCGCATTCCAACCACGCCGAAGCGGCGGTTTCAGTCCAGGTCCTCTCGCAGGCGTTGGTCGGCTCAAAGACCCGGGAGAGGTTTGAATTGCTTTGCCAGCTCGTATCCGACCATCGTATCGCACATGTCGCTTGGTCGGAAAGCTCGCCACAAATGAGCTTTTCCGGTCCCAAGGACTGGAGCCCGACCCTGATGACGATGGCGCAGGACTATCGTTCGACGACGTCGAACCATAATTCGAAAACCCGCCTTGGCCTGCGGCAGACCGAAGGTGTCGCTTTCCAGGTTGGCCCGCAACATATTGTCATGATTGCAAGGTTCGAACAAAGCGGGTTTCTTGCCCTGCTACCGCAAGACAAGGGATTGGAAGCTCTTGAGGCCTGGCAAATCAGGTGAGTGCGGTTGTCCCGCCGGTTTGATCCACCCCAAAATACGAATCTCTCAACAGAATGAATCCAAGATTCCGCAGGTTCGCCCATTTACCCCACGCAGAGAGAGATCTGTCCGGGAATTAAGTCTGTGCCGTTCGAGTCGCCGCCGCTGGACATAAGATGTAATATAGTAGAGAGTTAACGTCGCAAGTGAACGTGTGATTGTTGCAAACTTGGCTCCAGGCGGCCACTTACGTTGAGGGCCGAACCTGTCTTACCTGGCGTTGGCGCCCTGTGGTTCAAAGTTCCCGTCACAACCTTGCCGAGTGCCAACCGTGCTCCATATTCATCTTAACAACCGGGAGGGAGGGAAATAGTGGCATTACCAAGAATCTTGCACGTAGATGATGACGAAGACATTCTTCAGATTTCATTGATCGCTCTTCATACCCTCGGTGGGCTTGACGTGGTGCAATGTTCTTCAGGCCGTGAAGCTCTGTCGGTTGTTCAGACCGTGAAACCGGACCTGTTTTTACTCGACTTCATGATGCCGGAAATGACCGGGGAGGATACACTGATTGCATTTCGACGCATTCCAGAGTTTTCAAAAACCCCTGTGATTTTCATGACCGCCAAATCCCAAAGCAGCGATTTGAAGAAATTCCATGAGCTCGGCGCATTGGATGTCATCTTAAAACCATTTGATGTCATGCTGCTCTCCCGAACCATCATCGATGTATGGAACAAAAACTGCGGCTGACTATATTAGTCTAGTGCAAACCAGTCGAGCCGCCAGGTAGTCTCATCCCTCTCTCGAGTTGCTCCCAGATCGTTGGGCGGTTGCCGCCATCGCCCCCCTGAGCGCGCGCGGCATCATTGCCATGATCCGGGAAATTGATCTCCTGCGCCATCCTTGGTGCGGCAACTGGATTGACCACATTCATCCGGCCCAATCAATGCGACAGATGCTGCTCGACGCCCACCAGCTCATTAAAGTCAACGAAGAAAGTGGTCCCGCGGCCATGCTGGCTGACATAGTCGATTACACCATTGTGCCGTTCCACGATCTGCTTGGAAATGTGCATTCCCAATCCGGTGCCGCCAACGCGCCGTTGATCAGAGGAGTCTATCTGAGTGAACCTGCCAAAGACCAGATCCTTCGCGCCCTCGGCAATACCCACGCCAAAGTCTTCGACCAGGATGCGGGCCCGGTCGCCGACGCGCTTGACCGAAATGGAAATCCGCTTTTCCATTTGCGAGAACTTCAGCGCATTTGAAATGAGATTGGCCATAACCTGCATCAATCGAGATTTGTCTCCATCAATAAGCAAGTCAGCGTCGGGCAGATGCGTCTCGATGGTGATGCCAAGCTGGTCAGCGTAGGCCTTATTTGCCTCCGTCGCTTCATGTACCAATTCATTCAGGCTCATGGGCGAGAATTCGAAGGCGAGCTCTCCGGCTTCGAACTTCTGGATGTCGAGGAGATCGTTTATCAGGTCAGCAAGGCGCACGTTGTTCTTTGCGGCAACCCGCAGGATTGAAACCATGGACTCCGGCACGGGACCCAGAGCTCCCGAGTTTATCAGATCAACCGAGGCCTTTATTGACGTCAGCGGGGTGCGAAGTTCATGACTGACCGTCGATAGAAATTTCGATTTCACCTCATAGGCTTGCAGGGTTTTTTCGTGCTCCTCTCTCAAATCATCAAGCTGTTTCAGGATCTTCTTATAGAGCCTGTGGAAGACAACCGCGCAGTCCAGGATGAAATAGAGAACGAATACCGTCGTAAAGAACTGCAACCAGGGTTGAGCAGAGAGCGGTGGAAACTCTGGCACGACATCCATAAGCGCGATGTAAAGAAAGCTGGTCGCATACATCGAAAGCCGGACGATCAGTGCGGGAATTATCTGGTGATTGTTCATGGTAGCAAATAGCGACGCGGCAAATAGAAAGAAGAGTGGCGTAAAATGCCCACCGCTGTGTTGCTGGATAGCTGTCATGATCACGAAAAGGCTTATGGCACCCGCGCTCATCGCTGTGTTCGCGATGACCCAGGCGAGATAGAGCATCGCCTTTTTTTCGCCAGCACCATTCCAGCGTTCAATCCGGGCCGCCAAGACATAGTCCATGACTTCAGTGAACAGGACGCCCGAATAGCAGGTTATCGCCATGTAGGGATTGAAGTAAAATACCCCGAGCAGCGTTGCGGCAAAGAATATCGCCTGACGTTGAAAGATCAGCTTCTTGCTGACATCGACATAGTCTTTCAGCCGCTGGTCAAGATGGACGGGATCGTACCATCCGGACAGGAACGAAATCAACCGCCTGACGACGCTGGCAGCCAAGTCTGACCTAGGCGCACTCGATTCAATTCGTTCCACGATGTTCTTCCCGCAATATCTCATCAAGGACCATTTCATAGGCCCTACGTGTCAGGTTGGATTGCTCAAGTGATCGAGACTGACTTCTCAGAACCCTTTTGGAGAGTTCTGCAATATCCCTTGGCGGCACTGCTTGACGTTCAACCATATCGACGGCCTTGCGAAGCGCCATGAGCGCCCCGGTTTTCGAAATCGAAACCAGCGAGACTTCCGGCCCAACCACAAAGTTGAGCTCGCGAACCTGTGCGGGCGCGGCGGACACCTGAGGGGCATCGTCGATCTGAATTGTGCTGCCGCTTGTGGAAAGCGACATTCGGTTCTGGTTGACGCAGAGATAGACGCCGTTGCCGCGATAGGACACCAGATTGCCGGGATCCGGGACCTGATCCACGATCACTTGCGCAACGGTCTTCAGAATCGCCCGCATCTGTCGGGCATTGGTGGCCTCATGCAACTTGTGAAAGTCGACGATCTTGACGGCAAACGCCTTGGAGAACAGCAGTCTGGTCCGCGAAAGGGCCAGCACATAGTTCTCGAAGGCTGGATAGCTTACGACGCGCTCGACACCTTCGATGGACAGGGGTTCGTCGCGCGGCGGTTTGGTCTCATCATCCAGTTTTCGAAGCACATGCCTGGCCGATTCGGCGGCGTCACGGGCGATGTTGATCTCGTAGACGATCTTCGAAGCCGCTCTCAGGGTGCTGCTCAATTCAAGCAGGTCAAAAGGTTTGGTGACGTAGTCGGTGGCGCCGACCGAGAAAGCCTTTTCGACATAGGCCCGTTGCGACATCGCCGTCAGCATGATGATCGGAACCTGCGCATAGTCGGGCAGCAGACGGATGGCTTGGCAAAGGGAAACGCCGTCCATTCCTGGCATCTGTATATCAAGCAGGAAACAATCGAAGTCCTCGTCTGCCCTATCGATCACGTCCAGAGCTTCGTGGCCCGACGTGGCGGTGACAACCTTGTGGTTCCCGTCCGCCCCGAGCAGGGTGGAGAGGATTTCCAGAATGCTCGGCTCATCGTCAACTATGAGGATTCTCATGTATCTACTTACTCTCCTGGCTACCTCTAGCCCACGTAGTGTCCGTGATTCAGGTCGCCGCCATATGCGCCAAGACTCAAACAACACTGAGACCGCCAACAGCTCAACTTTGTCCTAAAAGCCGGCGAAACCTTGGCACCGATGTGATCATTTTGGACATTTTCGTCCGCCAGGGTCGTCTCACTCATCGCGGAGCCGACATTCGCATGATCGCCACGGAACGGTCGGAGAGGCCCGTTTTCCGTGAACGGCGCAAAACTGCACCAGATTCGAACATGCCCGTGTCACAACTTAAAGTGGAAGTCGTCGACGAGTGCGCTACTTCAGTATCACTTCCCTGCCAATCGTCCATCCAGAACACCCAGAGAGTCATTGAAAAGCAACAGTATGACGGGATGGCGCGAGAAGAAGTCAAAATTGTGTAAACATTATGGACTTGGTAAGGCGGCCATGGATTATCTGAAAAGGAAAAAGGTCGAGCAAAAACGTGCAACACAACGTAATGTCATTGGTGGGTGGGGCGGCGATGCGCAGCTTCCCTGAGCTTGCGCCGGTTGTCGAGCTGCCGAACCGGCCTCGCGTCCAGCGAAAGTCCTCAATTCTCAAGGTTGATTTTGGCGCAACCGAGCTTCGAATCGGTCAGGTCCGGGCGTCGGTCCTGTCGTTTCTGAATTTGCACATGTATGGGGAGCTGTTTGTAAACTTCCTCCGCGCCCGCAAAAGCACATTCATCGATCGGCTGAATTGGAGCGTGCCACAAGCCGATGGCATGGAATTTGATCAGTATGATACGCCGCAGTGCCGCTGGATCATCATTCATGAGTATGGTGAGGTGCTCGGCGGTGTTCGTCTGATGCCGACAACCGCCAGATGTGGCATCTATTCGTACATGCTGCGCGATGCACAGAAGGGATTGCTCGACGCAATCCCGACGGATGTCCTGTTTTTCGAGGCACCGGTGTCCGATCTCATCTGGGAGGCAACGCGGCTGTTCATCGCGGAGGACGTTCCTGCGGTTCGCCGCCTTGAAGTGCAGGCGCTCCTGATGGAAGCAATGTGCATGGCAGCAAAAGACTGCAACGCCAGTCAGGTCATCGGCATTGTGCCGGCTGTCTGGTCGCGCTGGCTGCGGCGCATCGACCTTGACGCCGTCCCGGTCGGCCCGAAATTCACGATTGATGGGACCGTAAGCCAGGCCGCACTGTTCCGGCCCTGATATCGATCCACCCTGCCCTGACCGGTCTTGTCGTCGCATCGCAGGCGCCAAGCACCGTTCAGGCGTCGCAGAGCCAACGCACGGCCAAGCTTTCGATCCCACATATAGTCAGGGGCGCAAGCCAGCTTGCCGGATTACGCCCCAATGTGTCAGCGATCAAAGCATGAAATCGGATCCGATCATCGTATGCAGGCCGGACAGGATTATGATCCCCTCGCTGTTTGAATCCCCATCGGTGTCGATTTCAACGACCGTGCGATTGTTCAGATTGTCGATGTAGTACCTGACCTGGTTGGTGTTGTTGCTGCTAAATCCGGCCGTGCCGATAAACTGGAAGGTGCCGGAGAAATTCGAAAGATCGATCCGGTCGCCGCCAGAGACGCCTGCACCCTCGATATCGGTGATCACATCAGCCGTGGCGAGAGAGTTCGACGTCGCGTTGTTGTTCCTGAACTCGAAAACATCGCTACCGGCGCCGCCTGTCAGGATATCGGTTCCGCTGACGCCGATCAGATGGTCGTCACCGTTGCCGCCATACAGACTGTCGTTGCCACCCTGCCCGTTCAGCGTGTCATTGCCGTCCAGACCGATCAGCGTATTCGCCGCACTGCCACCGCTCATGATGTTATAGAGCGCGTTGCCGGTTCCGGTGAAAGGAGACGATCCGGTGTAGCTCAGGTTTTCGATGTCGGCACCCAGCGTATAGGACGTCAACGTTGTCTGGATCGTATCCCTGCCGCTACCGCCGACCACTTCAATGACGACATCGCCGAGCGAGTCGACAGTGTAGGTATCGCTGCCATTGCCGCCAATCATCGTGTCTTCACCGCCGCCGCCGACAATCGTGTTGTTGCTGCCGTTGCCGGTGATGACGTTGGCACCACTGTTGCCGGTGCCGCTGATGCCCGAATTCCCGGTAAGTGTCAGATTTTCGAGGTTTGCCCCAAGCGTGTAGCTGACCGAGCTCAGCACCGTGTCCGTGCCGGCATTGAGATTCTCGATGATGGTATCGACGGAATTGCCGAAACCATTGCTGTCGATGACATAGGTGTCGTCACCGGTACCGCCAACCAACCGGTCCACACCGGAGCCGCCGTCCAAATAGTCGTCGCCGGCTTGGCCGTTCAGCGTATCGTTCCCGCCAAGCCCGAAGATGGCATCGCTCAGCGTTGTGCTGGTGGTCCCGTTGTGGGTCGCGCTCGAGTTGGTGCCGACGATCAGGTTGTATTGATGGCTGACCGACTCCGGATTGCCGCCGCCATCGACATAGGTGGCGACCAACCGGACAAGCGTGCCGTTGGTCTGCCCAGCCCGCAGGACATGCAGGTTGTTCTGGGTGTTTGCCGCCCCGAAGGTGGTACTGTTGCTGCCGCTGGACCCGAAAGATGTCCAGGTCGCCCCGCTATCGGTGCTCCGCTGCCAGTTGTAACCGCTGGTCGGGATGCTCACCGAACCGGCCGGGTTGGCCAGGCTGATACTGTCGACATCGAAGATCGCACTGGTGGGCGTCAGAACGGCGACGGCCGTGTTGCCATTGCTGACCGTGCCACTTGACCCGACGAAGCCGACATTTCCGGTCGGGTCGTGGTTGACCGCATTCAAATTGATGATGCGGTCAGCGAATTTTGCGTAATCCATGCCGATCAGCAGGTCCGTCCCGTCGGGGCCGCCATTGATGTTCTGGAACTTCCAGGCCGTGACCATGCCATCGGAGTTGCCGCTGTCATAGACGATCTTGGTCCGCACATAGTCGGCGAAATTGCCCGAGAAGATCGCAGTATCGGTTCCAGCCGCACCACCATCCATCCCAAGGGTGAAGTCCTTGAGGGCCTCATTCTTCAGCAGGTCGGTAAAATGTTTGGCGAACATCTCCGTGCCAAGGCCAGCGTTCGCCAACAGTCCGCCCGTCAGTCCGCCAACGACGCCGTGAATGGCGTTGCCAAGCGAGTCCAGACCATCGGCAAGGTAGGCATACTTGCCGATCAGGGTGTCGAGCCGGATCGTGTCGCCCACGATCACGTCATTGCCACCGCTGCCGAAGCTGCCCAATTCATCCGCTGTGGCGGTGCCGATGGTGTCGTTGCCGCCGCCACCGATCAGCCAGTTGTTGCCAGTCGCCTGCCCGTCCGCACCAACGCCGTCATCCGCGCCGATCAGAACATCATTGTATCTGGACCCGATCAGACCTTCGATCTCGGTCCACAGCTGGTTGAACGGGGTCGACGGGGTCGCGCCATTGGCGACTGTCAGACCCTGATTGCGAAGATCTGCGACCGCGTCGAGAACCGTGTTGACGTCCGAGAACGAGGCGATGTCAAAGCCGTCGCCTCCCAGATCCTCGTCGCTGTCGCCGGTGCCACCGGCCTGGCCGATGCCGCCCAGCATGATGTCATCGCCGCCTTCGCCGAGAAGCTTGTCCGCTCCTGAACCGCCGCCGAGGATATCGTCGCCCAGACCGCCGCGCAGTTCGTCAGGACCATCACCGCCGTACATCTGGTCCTGGCCAGCGTCGCCGAAGGCCAGATCGGTGTCGCCGCCGGCATCGATATAGTCATCACCCGCGCCGCCGTACATCTCGTCAATCCCGGCTTCACCGTAGATCCGGTCATCGCCATCCCCACCGATGACCACGTCAAGGCCGCCAGCACTTGTGCCGGCATAGATGACGTCGTCGCCGCGGCCACCATCGAGGAAGTCTTCGATGTCACCGCCGTAAAGCACGTCCTGGCCATCGCCGCCATACAGGTGGTCGGCGCCGGCCTTGCCGTCGAGCACGTCGTCGCCCTTGTCGCCATAACCCGCATCATCGCCGTTACCAAGGTCGATCCAGTCGTTGAAGTCGGTGCCCGAGATCACCTCATGCGAGTTGTAGCCGGCATTCGGCGTACCATCCGGGTTTTCGCCCTGATCCGGACGGAAATCGCGGATGTAGGTGAACTTGGTCTGCAGGTCTGTGTTGGTCTTGGTGATAAGCCCGCCATTGCCTGCCGTGCCGTTGCCGAAACCCGAGAAAATCCCAAGCCCGGTGTTCGCACGGTGATCGCCAATCGCGTTGTTGTTGGTATCCCCGGCATGGCTGGCCAACACTTCGCCGTAGGCATGGGCGGTTTTCAGGGTTTGCAGCATCAGCGCACCGTCAGCATCGTATTTGAGGTCGCCCTGGTTCGCCTCAACCAGACCACCGGCCAACCCAGCCGACGTGTAAATCATCTCACCCCGGAAGGCGCGCTGCGCTTGCGGCGTTCCCAGATTGCGGGCCAGTTCCAGCGTGCTGTCGGCATAGCCCATCACGTCGCCGTTCAGGTGCAGCACACCCGTAGTCCGCTCGATGATGTCCTTGAACTGTTCGGTCGCAATCGAATGGCCGAGGTCCGAGTCGACCGGAAGCGCGTTCAACAACCGATAGAGATAGTAGAACCGGTCACCATCCATCAACCTTTCCATCTGGTCTTCGAAGATGGCGTTGAAGGTGGTCCCCAGTTGTCCGGTAAAGACGTGAATTTCGGCAAGGCCGCCGATCCACAGGTCGATGTCGTCAAATGCGTCCGACCCATCCGCGAGTTCGGCTTTCTGATCTGCCGTCAAGCCCGATCCGAAACCGCTGGACGGGAAGTCCTCAGCCGTCAGGCTGTTGTTCAGGAAATCGATCGCCTGGTCGAGGGAATATCCCATCGCCGCGGTAGTCCCCTCTTCGATTGTGCCGTTTTCGAGTCCGACAAGCGCCTCGGCCTTGGCAAGATCACCGTCGAAGCTGTAGGCGGCGATGAAGTTCACCAGCGATTCCGGGTGCTGCATCTGCGACGCGAACTCGGCCCAGCTGGAATAGGGGTTGAGGTTGTCGACGATCAGGTTGGTGTGGTGCGGTGTGCTGGGGTCCGCCGCCCGCTCGGCGATCAGCGCGTCATGCATCGCGGCGCGCGCCTCGTTGAGTGTCGGCAGGCCAACGTCACGGCCCCGTGCGATGTTGATCGCAGCAAGGTCAAGCGATTGCCCCAGCAGCGACTGCTGCATGGCCGGGGTGACGAATTCGTCAACCTCGTTGGTCAGCTGTTGGCTCATGCCGCGCAGGATATCGGCCGCGCCGGTTGCAGCAAATTGCCCGGGGTTGAGGAACGCCGTCGTCAGCGCGAATTTGGTGATCATGCCAGACGGGTCGATGCTGTCGATTGTCTCGCGCAGTTGCGAATGGCCGAACCGGAAGGCCGCCTGCGAATATTCCAGCGAGATGTCCGAGTTGATCGTCGAATCGTAGGTCACGAATTCCGGCAAGTCCGGCGTCACAAGCCGCGCATATTGGTCGATCGCGACGTGCTGATACTCCATCTCGTTGATCAGCTTGGTGGCCTCGAACATCTTGTCCTGGTCCCAGGCGATCTGGGTGACAGTGGCTGCACCGTCGATGTTGGCACCGCCCAGAACGTAGTTGCCGGCACTGTCGGTGTGACCGGTATCGACCTGGAAGCCGTGCCGATGCACCACATCGCTGTCGCCCAGAATCGAGTTTTGCAGGTTCAACAGCTGTACATTGTGGTTCTCGTGGAACACATGGTGCAGTGCTGTCAGACCGAAGTTCTCGTTCGCGCGGCCGTCCCCAGCGATGTAGTGGTCGCTGATCGACGCCATCATGATCTCGCTGACGGCGTTGTAAAAGCCGTCGTCAGTGACCGAGATGCTGAAATTGCCGAAGTTGACGAACGGCGCCATCGCATAGGCGCCGTGCAACACCGTGCCGCTTGGGAACGTCATCTCCGGCCCGGCAGGCAGGTCGCTGCCCAGGGTCAGCGCCAGTTCCATCTGCGAGGTTGCCGGATTTACCGCAAAGGTCAGCACATCGCCGGCGCGTCCGGCATCGGCCATGTGGCTGTTCATGTAGGCAATCGCCGCATCAACCTTGGCTGTAGAGTTCGCGTCGAATGAGGTAGCCGCGTTGTTGTCGTCAAGATGCAGATGCACCGCATCGAAGCGCGGATTCATATCCAGAACAAGCGCCTCGCCTGTAAAAACCGCACCGCCGGCTGTGGCGCCATTGGTGTCGATCACATGCCCGTTCGCGTCACGGGCGCGCAGGTTGTTGATGTCGTCCCAGGTCAGGTCGTCGCGACCGGTGTCCAGCAAGTGCTGGCGCAGTTCGGCCAGCGTCGGCACAGTCCGCGTCGACTGTCCGGT